>JBBRZY010000379.1:0-5302 GCA_038252885.1 Anaerolineales bacterium
GCTCAGCGCGCTGACCATTGCGCCCAGCTATATCAGCGACGCCGACCGGCGCGAGGAGTTGGTGCGGCTGGTGCTGCGCGACCTGGGCTTGCGGCCGGCGGGCGAGAGTGTGGCCCAGGCGCAGGACCGGCTGACGACCATCAGCATCGCCGAACGCCAGCGGGTAATGGAAGCCTCCAAGAAGGCCGAAGAGCGCGCCCGCGCCGTGCGCGCCGCCATGGCCAAGCAAGCGGCCGAAGAAGCCGCCGCCCAGTACTCCCGTGAATAACCCTGCCGTGTCGCCTGACGCCAACCGCGAAGCCAACCGCTACCCCTGGCTCACCGCCGACGCCGCCGCGCTGCTCACCTGGCTGCACGAGAGCGACCACGCGCCGCGCTACAACCACCACTGCGGCGACCGGCTCACCGCCGAAGGCCTCGCGCGCGTGCGGGCCTACGAGCAGCAATTACAAACCACCCCACCCGGCTGGTCGCCCGCCACGCGCCCGGACTGGCTGCCCGGCTTTGCGGCCTATTGTCACGCGACCGTGCCGTTCTATCGCGCCTACGGCCAACCGCCGGCCGACTTCGCCGACACACCCACCTGCGCCCGCGCCGACCTCAGCCACGCGCCCTGGGCCTTCGTGCCAGATGACCTGCCGCTCGACGACCTGATCGTCTACAACACCTCCGGCACCACCGGCCATCCACTCGACATCCTCTCGCACCCTGAGGCGGCCTCGAAGTATCTCCCGCTGCTGCGCGCCGCCCTCGCGACTCGCGGCGTCGCCCTCAGCGGCGGCCGCGACCCCGCCACCGGCCGGCTGCGCGTCGCCCTGGTGCTGGCCTGCTTTCAGCGCCGCACCTACACCTACGCCTCCGTCTCGGCCTACCTGGGCGGCGCGGGCTTCGCCAAAGTGAATTTGAATCCAGATGACTGGCGTGATCCCGCCGACCGCGCCCGCTTCCTCGACGCCTGCGCGCCGGAGGTCTTCACCGGCGACCCACTGGCCTTTGCCGAACTGCTGACCCTGCCGTTAAACCACCGCCCGCTGGCGCTCATCTCCACCGCCATGACGTTATCACCCGCCCTCCGCGCCGAGCTTGAGGCCCACTTCGGCTGCCCGGTGATCGACCTCTACGCCATGAACGAGGCCGGCCCCATCGCCGCCGCCACACCCACCGGCTACGCGCCGCTGCAGCCGCATTTGTATATCGAGGTGCTCGACGCCGCCGGCCGCCCGTGCGCGCCCGACCAGCGCGGCGAGGTCGTCCTCACCGGCGGTTTCAACCCCTTCCTACCGCTCCTGCGCTACCGCACCGGCGACTTTGCACGCCTCGCTTATGTCGGCGGCCAGCCGCGCCTGCTCGACCTGGAGGGCCGCCCGCCCGTCGTTTTCGTTGGCGCGGCCGGCCAGTCCATCAACAATATTGATGTCAGCAGCGTCCTCAAGCGCTTCGCCCTGCCGCAGTATCGCCTGCACCAGGCCGCCGCTGGCGCGCTGACGCTCACCGTCCGCCCCCGCGCCGCTGTCGCCCTGCCCGAAGTGCGCGCCGCGCTCCTCGGCCTGTTTGGCGCGGATCAGCCGCTCACCGTGATCGAAGCCGACCCTGCCGCCGCACCCGACGGCAAAGTGGTGCAGTACACGCGGGAGGTCGCATGACGGCTGCCGGCCGCCTCGTCGTCGTCTGGCGCGTGGCCGAGGCCTGCGACCTGGACTGCGCCTATTGCGAGTATCGCCGCAGCGCCAAGCGCCCGCGCCGCAGCGCCGCACCCGAAACCGTGCTGATCTTTGGCAAGTTGTTGGCCGACTACCAGCGCGCCACCGGCCGCCCCGTGCTGCTCAGTTGGCTGGGCGGCGAACCGCTGCACTGGCCGCCCGTGTGGGAGGTCTCGTCCACGCTGCACCGTGAGCACGGCCTGGCCCTCAGCCTCACCACCAACGGCACGCGCCTCACCGAACCCACCATCCGCCAGCGCCTGATCGACGACTTCGCCGAGGTCACCCTCAGCGTCGACGGTGACGCCGCCACGCACGACTCAGTGCGTGGCGCACCCGGCCTGCACGCGCACTTGCGGTCTGTAATCGCCGACCTGCGCGCCCGCAAGCTCGCCGCCGGCCGCGGCCCCGTCCTGCGCGTCAACACCGTGCTCATGCACTCGAACATCATGGCCCTGGAAAGCTTTGGCGCAGACTTGGCGGCCTGGGGCGTAGAGGAACTGACTTTCAATCCCCTCGGCGGTGCACCCGGCGACCCGTTCTACGAGGCCGAGCGCCTGCGCCCCGCCGACGTCGCCTGGCTGACGCTCCACCTGCCTGCCCTGCGCGCGCGCCTGGCCCAACGCGGCCTCGTGGTGCGCGGCAGCCGTCGCTACGTCCACCGCCTCGACTTCAGCGCGCGCAGCTGGCAGTGGCCGGTCGAAGACTGCGCCCCCGGCGACCGCTACTGGTTTGTGGATGAGCACGCCCGCCTCGCGCCCTGCAGTTTTGCCAGCGCCGAATACGGTCTGCCGTTGAGCGCGCTTCGTACCGTCGCCGATCTGGAATCCATTCCGCGCCGGCTGGCCGCCCAGCGCCGGCTGTTACTCGCCGCCGCCTGCCGCGACTGCCACAGCCCGCAGGTGTTCGGCAAGTTCGCCCTGGAGGCGGCATGAGCCCGCCGCCCACGCTGGCCGACATGCGCCTGGCCTGGATGACGCGCGGCTTCGACCTGCGCGACGCCGCCCGCGACCCGCTCGATCAATTCGCCGCCTGGTTGGCCGAGGTGCAGGCGGCCGGCGTGTTCGGTCCGCGCGCCATGCTGCTGGCGACCGTCAGCGCCGCCGGCCGCCCGACCGCCCGCGTCGTCATGCTGGCCGCCCACGACCACCTCGGCCTCGCCTTCGCCACCGACCGCCGCAGCCCCAAGGCGCTCGACCTGGCCCATCAGCCCTATGCCGCCGCCGTCTTCCACTGGCCAGAGGTTGAGCGTCAGGTGCGCGTCGAGGGGCCGGTCAGCGTCACCTCCGCCGCCGACTCAGACGCCTACTTCGCCCATCGCGCCGTCGAAGCCCGTCTGGCCGCTTGGGTCGGCCCGCAAAGCGCGCCCGTGCCCGACCGCGCCGCATTGGAAGAACAATTGTTGTCGGTCCTATCCGAGCACCCCGCCGCCATCGCGCGCCCGCCGGATTACATTGGCTATCGCCTCGCTCCCGAGCGCGTCGAGTTCTGGCAGGGCCGCACCGACCGCCTGCACGACCGCGTCGTCTACCAGCGCGACAACGCGGCCGGCTGGCAGCTTCAGCGGCTGACGCCCTAGGCAATTTCCAGTTAAGATTCAGATTGCAAGCCAATCACATGCGCGTGTGTCTCATCGTCAACGCCAGCGATAGCGACCATCGCCCTTCACGTGGGCACCCGCTGTACTCAGCGGCTCCCTCCCCGCGCCGGGCTGTCAAGGGTCGGTTTTTTTGCAGCGGCTCGTTTTACTCAGCGCCGCTTAGAGGCAACCTAACCCACGGCCTGACCGCAGCGCATTCGTGTAAATTCGTGCTTACGACCTTTCTTCTCACCGCGCCTCAGCGCCACGCTATCATGCGCGCCTCGCGCGCTCCCATCGCCCGAATCCCTCCCCTTCGTGACAATTCGTGGCAAAATTACCCAACTATAAAAACCTACCCCTGTCAGGGGGCCGGGGGTGAGGTCCACCGGCCGGCCCGCCAGACCATCTAGCAGCGTTGTAAGGTGATCCATGCAGCGTGAAGGCCCCACCATTGAAGCGCTCACCCGCCGCCTGGCCGAGTGCCCGGCCGACTTCCTGTCCACGCCCCGCATCGGCGCCACCGGCACGATCAAAGTCGCCGCCGTCGTGTCCGACCTGCTGCGCGACCTCGGCGGCGCGGCCCTGGCCGGCGCGCAGACCGCGCCCTTCGTCTCGCGCCAGGCCAGGGCCGACCGCAACCGCCTGAGCGTGGTGCTGGTGGCCTGCTGGCTGCTGCACGATCCTTGGTTTCGCCAGCCCGCGCAGTTCGCCGAGGCCGCCAGCGAGTTGCTGGCCGCCGGGCTGCGCGAGGCGGCCGAAGCCACGCCCGCCAACCAATTCGTCAGCGACCCCGACCGGCGCGAGGAATTGGCCCGCCTATGCCTGCGCGACCTCGGTCTGCGCCCCGCCGGCGAGACCATCGCCCAGGCGCAAGACCGGCTGACCACCCTCAACGCCGCCGAGCGCCGCCGCGTGGTGGCCGCCGCCCGCCAGGCCGAGGAGCGCGCCAACGCCATCCGCGTGGCCATGCGTCAGCGCGCCGAAGAAGAAGCCAACGCCAAGTCCATGCGCGAGTGACCATGCCCGACGCCCTTGACCCGCAAGCCTTGCACCGCTTCCCGCTGCTCACGCCCGCCGGCCAGGCGCGGCTAAAGCGGCTGCAAGAGCACCCGCACGCGCCGCGCTACAACCACCTGGGCGTCGACCGCCTCAGCGCTCCCGGCCTCGCCCGCGTGGCCGCCTTCGAGGCCGCGCTGGCCGCCGAGCCGCGCGGCTGGCAGATCGGCGCAACGCCCGCGTGGCTCAGCGCCTTCGCGGACGACTGCTTCCGCGACGTGCCGGCCTACCGCGCCTTTGGCCCCCGCCCGCCCAGCTTCTTCGACATCCCCACGAGCGAGCGCGCCGATCTCAGCCGCGCCCCGTGGGACTTCGTGCCCGACAGCGCGCCGCTCGACGGCCTGACGGTCTTTCAAACCTCCGGCGCTACCGGCCACCCGCTCGATATCATCACCCACCCCGAAGTGCTGGCCCACTACCTGCCGCTGCTGCGCGCCGCGCTCAAGCTGCACGGCATTGAACTCTCCCCTGCCACCGACGCCGACCCAGACTACGTGGCCCTGGCGGTCGTCAGTGACCAGGCCACCACCTACACCTACGCCGCCGTGTCCGCCTACTTGGATCAGGCGGGCCTCGTCAAGCTCAACCTGCGCCCCGCCGACTGGCGCGACCCCGCCGACCGCGCCCGCTTCTTAGACGACTGCCGCCCGGCCGTCATCAGCGGCGACCCGGTCGCACTCGCCGCCCTGGCCGACCTGCCGCTCGTGCATCGCCCGCGCGCGCTCGTCTCGACCTCCATGGCGCTGCTGCCCGGTCTGCGCCAGAGCCTCACCGAGCGCTTCGGCTGCCCGGTGGTGGATATCTACTCCCTCAACGAGAGCGGCCCCGTCGCCGCCGCCGGCCCGCAGGGTGACGGCTATGAAATCCTCTCGCACCGCCTGTTCGTCGAAATTCTGGACGAAGACGGCGCTCCCGTCCCGCCCGGCCAGCGCGGCGAAGTCGTGCTCAGCGGCGGCTTCAACCC
>JBBRZY010000380.1:0-5292 GCA_038252885.1 Anaerolineales bacterium
GATCTGCGGGCCGCCGGCAATTTTGGGGCGGCGGCCCACGCTGTGGGGGTTGAACGCCTCATATTTCTGGGCGCCCTGGCCGAAGCCGCCCCCGGCCTGTCGGAGCATCTGCGCTCGCGCCAGCAGACGGGCGAGGCCCTGCGCGCCGCCGGGGTCCCGGTGACTGAGTTTCGCGCTGGGGTTATTGTCGGCTCGGGCAGTCTGTCGTTTGAGATGATTCGTTATCTGACCGAGCGCGTGCCGATCATGATCTGCCCGCGCTGGGTCTACACCCGCACCCAGCCCATTGGGATTGCCGAAGTGCTGGAGTATTTGGCGGCGGCGCTGGCCGAGCCGGCCAGCGCCGGGCGCATCGTCGAGATTGGCGGCGCGGAGGTCGTCACCTACGGCCAAATGATGCTGACTTATGCCGCGGTGCGCGGCTTGAAGCGCTGGTTGGTGCCGGTGCCGGTGCTGACCCCGCGCCTGTCGTCCTACTGGGTCAACATCGTCACGCCCATCCCGGCCGTCATCGCCCGCCCGCTGATCGAAGGTCTGCGCAACGAAAGCCTGGTGCATGATCTCAGCGCCAGTCACTTGTTTCCCCAGATCCAGCCCGTCGGGTATCGCGCCGCGGTGGAGTTAGCGCTCGCTCAGCTAGAAGCCGCCCCGGCCGATACCGCCTGGAGCGACGCCTTGAGCACCAGCCAGGGCGATGTGCCGCCGCTGATCCTGATCAACGAAGAGGGGCTGGTGCGCGAGCAACGTCAGCAGGTCGTGGCCGCTTCTCCGGCGGCGTTATATGCCGTGTTCACGAGTCTCGGGGGCCGGCGGGGCTGGTTCTACATGAACTGGGCCTGGGAGATTCGAGGCTTCTTTGATCGGCTGATTGGCGGGGTGGGCCTGCGCCGGGGCCGCCGCGATCCCAACCGGGTGCGCGTTGGCGATGCACTCGACTTCTGGCGAGTGGAAGCGGTGGAGCCTGACCGGCTGCTGCGCCTACGGGCGGAAATGAAGGTGCCGGGGAAAGCCTGGCTTCAATTCCAAGTGACCCCGCGCAGCGCGACTGAGACGCTGCTCGCGCAGACGGCCTACTTTGCGCCTAAGGGGCTGTTTGGGTGGCTGTACTGGTACGGGCTTTACCCCGTGCACGGGCTGATCTTCAGCGGAATGATCAAAGCGATTGCCCGCCGGGCCGAGGCCGCTGAACCCAGCCCGCTCGGCTAATCCTAGCACTAGCTGGGCCCAATGCGCAGCGCGGCTCTCGCGGCACTCCTACGAACAAATCCCTTCCCAGTGCCACTCAGGACAGCCCACCTCTGCCTCCCTCACCCCAAAATTCGTGTAATTCGTGAAATTCGTGGCCAATGGTCTTTCTGCCCGTGAAATTCGCAGCCCAAACCCTTCTTCCCCTCGTCTGAATCCCTATTTGCGACTCGCCCCGGACCCGTTATAATTCAGGCACCCAAGGGTCCGTGCCAGCGCCAATCCCCTCGGTAAGGAGCCACTCAGCCATGTCTGCCCTGCCCAGTTACGCCTACTTCAAAGGTAAGATCGTGCCCTACGGCGATGCCAAGGTCGGTGTCATGACCCACGCCCTTAACTACGGCACCGGCATCTTCGGCGGCGTGCGCGGCTACTGGAACGCCGACGAAAGCCAACTGCTCGTCTTTCGCCCGCACGACCACATGCGCCGCTTCCTGCGCTCCTCCAAGCTGCTGCTCATGGAATTGGGGCTGAACGAAGAACAACTCGTCAACATCATCCTCGACCTGCTGCGGGCCGAAGACAAGCGCGAAGACATGTACGTGCGCCCGCTGGCTTTCAAGGGCGACGAAATCATCGGCGTGCGCCTGAACGACCTGCACGATGAACTGACCATGTTCGCCGTGCCCTTCGGCCGCTACGTCGACAAAGAAGAAGGCGCGCATGTCACCATCTCCTCCTGGCTGCGCGTGGACGACAACAGCATCCCGGCCCGCGGCAAGATCACCGGCTCCTACGTCAACTCGGCCTTCATCAAAACCGACGCCCTGCGCGCCGGCTTCGACGAGGCCATCGCCCTCAACTCCGACGGCCACGTGGCCGAAGGCTCGGCCGAAAACATCTTCATGCTGCGCGACGGCGTGCTCATCACCCCGCCCGTCACCGACAACGTGCTCGAAGGCATCACCCGCCGCACCATCATGACCCTGGTGCGCGACGAGCTCGGCATGGAAGTGGTCGAGCGCTCGATTGACCGCAGCGAGCTCTACATCTGCGACGAGCTCTTCTTCTGCGGCACGGGCGTCCAGATCGCGGCCATCACCAAGATCGACCACCGCCCGATTGGCACCGGCCAAATGGGCCCGGTGGCCGGCGACCTGCGCGACCTGTACTTCGATGTGGTGCGCGGCAAGGTGGCCAAGTACCGCCACTGGAACGCGCCCGTCTTCGTCAAGGAAACGTCCGCGGCCGACTAACCTGGCCGGCCGTTAAGCCCCATGGTCTTCCACCCGCCGCGCACCACTGGCCTGGCCCTCGGGCTGGCCGCCCTGCTGGTGCTGCTGGGCGTGGATGCCGCCCTGCTGGCGGTGCTGCGCGCCAACCCGCTGGCCCCGGCTGGCTTCCTTAGCCTGCTGCTGCTGGTCGCCAGCCTGCCCGTTGTGGCCTGGCTGCTCTATCGCGGCTACGGCCTGCTGCGCTCCCGCTACGTCCTCAGCCGCAACGCCATCGTGGTCGAGTGGGGCGACCGGCGCATCGTCCTCCCGATGGCGCTGCTCGATGAGGTCCGCGCCGGGGCCGAGGTCGAAGCCGCCGTGCTCCAGCCGCGCGGCCTCGCCTGGCCCGGCAGCGTCGTGGGCACCGCCACCGTCGCCGGCCTGGGCGAAGTCGAGTTCTTGGCCGCCACCCCCAAGCCCGGCCTGGTGCTCCTGCGCCATGCCGAAAGCTGGCTGGCCATCTCGCCCGCCAACCCCACCGCCTTCCTCGACACCCTGCAAGCCCTGCGCGCCGAAGGGCCAGAAGTCACCATCGAGCCCGAGTCGGTCATCCCGGCCGTGCAGCGCTGGGCCGTGCTGCACGATCGGCTGGCCCTAGCCCTCATCGGCGCGGGCGGGCTGAGCGTGCTGCTGCTGCTCGGCTACCTGGCGCTGGTGGCTGGCCAACTGCCGGCCGAAATCGCCCTGCACTTCGACGGCGCCGGCCTGCCCGACCGCTTTGGCCCGCCCACCGGCCTGCTGATCCTGCCCGCCATCGCCGGCCTTACCTGGCTGGTTAACACCGGCCTGGGCCTGTGGCTGCACCCGCGCGTCCCCGCCCGCGCCGCCGCCTACCTGCTGCTGGGGGCCACGCTCTTCGTCCAGGCGCTGGTGTGGGTCGCCACCCTTGGCCTGCTCACCGCCGGCAACACCCCCAGCCTCAGCTAAGCCCGCCGGCCGGGGCTCTCCACCGGCGCTTCACAATTGCCCCATATTTCCCCGGCATACTCCTGAAATTGCCCTGACCGTCACGTCTGGCCGGGCAGTGTCCTAAGGGACATGCCGACCCCTAGCTATTCGACCAGGCCCACAACCTTGAAATTCGCCAAAGCGCGTGATATAGTTAAGCCAGATTAACTAAATAGGCAACTTAACTATGTCAAGCGTCAAACAATTTCAAGACAAATTCCGCGAGTGGTCCGACATTTTTGCCTCGCGCTCCATGGCCGACACCGTGCGCTTCGTCAAGCATTCCGACCTGAGCTTCGCACAGTTCGGCACTCTGATGCAGCTCTATCACGTCCACCAGTGCGGCCTGACCGACATCGCCAACCGCCTGGGCATCACCAGCGCCGCCACCAGCCAACTGGTGGATAAGCTGGTGCAGAACCAAATGGTCGAGCGCACCGAGGACGAGCACGACCGGCGCGTGAAGCAGCTCACGCTCACCGCCAAGGGCCGCGAGTGGGTCGAGCACGGGATGCAGGCCCGCATGGCCTGGACCGTCACCCTGGCCGAGACGCTCTCGGCCGAGCAGCGCGCCGCCGCCATTCGCACCATGGACGACCTGCTGGCCGCCGTGCGCACGCTGCCGACGCCCGAAGCCGCCCCCGTCCAAGAATGACCGCTGCGCCTCCGCCCTACGACCTGCGCGACCGCGTGGCCCTCGTCACCGGCGCCACCTCCGGCATCGGCCGCGTCACCGCCGAGACCCTGGCCGCCTATGGCGCCACCGTGCTGGCGGTCGGCCGCAACGCCGACACGACCAGCGCCACGGTCAGCGCGATCAGCGCCGCCACCGGCAGCGGGCGGGTGGTGGGCCTGCTAGCCGACCTCAGCCGCCAGGCCGACGTGCGCCGGCTGGCCGAAGAAGTCCGCCGCCGCTGGCCCGTGCTGCATATTCTGGTGAACAACGCCGGGGCCGTCTTTAACCAGCGCGCCGAAAGCGCCGACGGCATCGAGCAAACCTGGGCCCTCAATCATCTCAGCTACTTCCTGCTGACCGACCTGCTGCGCGACGCCCTGAGCGCCGGCGGCACGCCCGGTCGCACCGCCCGCATTGTCAACGTCGCCTCGAATGGGCATATGAGCCTGAGGGGCCTGGATTTTGCCGACCTGGAGAAGCGGCAGCGGTATTTTGGTTTTGGGGCTTACGCCCAGTCGAAGTTGGCGAACATCATGTTCACCTATGAGTTGGCCCGCCGCCTGACGGCAGCCGGCGCGCCCATCACCGCCAACGTGCTGCACCCCGGGCTGGTGTACACGGGGTTTGGCGGCTACAGCCGGCAGTGGTGGGGGCGGTTAGCATATGCTTTTCTCAACCGCCTGGTTCTGACGCCCGCGCAAGGCGCCGAGACCATGCTCTACCTGGCCACCGCGCCCGCCGTCGAGGGCGTGACCGGCAAGTATTTTGTCAAACGGCGGCCCGTCGCCTCGTCGCGCGCGTCCTATGATGCGGCGGCGGCCCGGCGGCTGTGGGCCGTGAGTGAACGGGCCATGCTCGCGCCCGTGTGAGTCTTTTTTTCTAGAAAGGGTTAATAATCGTGGAACGACCAAATAGGCGTGACCGGCATGCCGGTCCCAAGAACAACGGCTTACGCCGCTCGCTGCAATACCTGACCCGCCTCAAGTTCACCGCGGTCTGGCCGTATCTGTTTATGATCGTGGCCACCCTGGCCCAGCTCGCCGTGCCGCGCATGATCCGCAACATCATCGACGCGGTTACCCAGGGCGCGGCCGCCGCGCAGGTGTTGGCGGCGCTGCCGAAGATCCCCGCCAACTTCATGGGCCAGGTGCTGCCCAAGTTCTTGGAATTCCTCAAGCTGCCCGCCGACTGGACCGTGGCCCAGCTCAC
>JBBRZY010000381.1:0-5283 GCA_038252885.1 Anaerolineales bacterium
CTGGAAGTCGGAAGTTAGAAACAAACAAGCGGCGCCGCTCACCAGGGAGGTGGGCGGCGCCGCTACATTAATCCTGTGGAATGGGCGCGTTTCTGCCGATACGCCCCTGGCAAGTTACATGGGCGGGGGGCGCTAAGCCGGCTGGTTGGCCGGGCTCTGACGGCGCGCATCAGTCGGTGGCGGGGGTACGGGCTCGATGCCCGCCGTTGCCAGCCACGCCACGGCGCGCTGGTGTTGGCGGGCGGCTTGGAACGCGAACCAGCGTTGGCGCTCAGGTGGATGGCCCAGCAGCACATCTTTGAAGCGCCGGAAGCCGCCCCGGCCATGGAGGGCGGTGGCCAACTGCTCGGCCAGCCGGGCCGTCTGCACGGTGGCAATGAAATCTTCCATATCCCCAAAGCCAGCGCGCGAGTCGGCCGGTGGCACGCGGATGAAGCGGCTGCCATAGCCGCGCTCGACCTGATCGGCTTCGCGCATGGCGCTTTGCTCCCAATCGGGCAGTTTGTGCTTCGATAGCGCGGCTTCAAAGGCCGGCCCCCATTCGGCCGGGCCCACGTCGCCCACTGCGGCAACCAAGTCGTCATACCTGCGCCGCGTGTCATCCACGACCATGGCAATTACGCCGGTCTCTAAGTCCAGAAAATAGCCGGCCTCATGATTGGCGTTGTCCATCGCCTGCGCCAAGTCTTCCAGGTCAACCTTTAGCTGGCGGGGCGCGGGGCTGTCCATTGCGTTTTCAGACATCGGGTGGGCGCCTCCTCGGCCAACGCAGCTGCCGAAGCGCCGCAAGTATACAACGGCGGAAATTAGAGGCCAGCGGCGCGCGGACGCCGTTGCGAACATTGCTCGCCTGCGCTAGAGTCTGGGCATGAGCAAACGTGACAAGAAAACCGCCAAACCGAATATCGCGCCGGCGGCCCTGCTGCGGGCGCGCCTGGAACGCCTGTGGCTAAGCCCCGCCGCGCCGGCCCCGACCGATGCCGAGCTCAGCGCCGCCACGCGCGGGCTAAAACCGGAGGTGGTGCTGGAGGGCGTGCTGAGCGTATTTCAGGCGGCGCCGCCCGAGACGCAGGCCCAGCTAGAAGGCTGGCTGCCCGGCTGGCTAGGGACAGACAACCGGCTGCCGGGGCTGGTGGCGCAGCTTGAGGCCGGCCACTTGCCCGCCGCCCTGGAGCCGACCGCCGGGCGCTGGCTGGCGGCGGCCGGGCAGGCGGTAAGCCTGGCCCCGGCCGACCCCACGGGCGGCTTTCACAGCGCCTATGTGCTCGACGGCGAGTGGCAGTCGGCCGTGACGCTCTTCTGGTACAGCGACCGGCACCGCCAGCGCGTGAGCGGTTTTCAAGTGTTGATTGATCGCAACCCGCCCTGGAACGGCGCGCTCAAAGACATCTTTCAATTCCCATCCAAGTCGCCGCGGGCGCTGCTGGAACGCTATGTGAATGTTTGGCAGGAGCGGGGCCAGGCGATGACGCCGATTGAGGCCGGCCCGGTCAAACGCCAATTGCTACAAGCCATCATTGCGAACTGGGAGGCGGATGTGCGCCTGCCGGCGGCGTTGGTCGCCCTGCGCGAGCCGTTCTTCCAACACGTGCTAACCTTGCCCGACCTGCCCGATACACCCGCGCTGTCGGCCGAGGTGTTCGACACTATGAGTCAGGCCGGCCAATCAGCAGAAGCGATTGCGCACTTTGAGCAGACGGTCGGCCGGCGCGTGCTCATGGACGACGGCCGGGAGTTGCTCATTGACGCCTCGCTGGCCAATGGGCAGTTCGATGATGAAGAGGGCGAGGCGGACGGGCCGATGCTGCTCGAGAGCTAGACGCCCGTGAACGATTATCGCCAGCCCGGTTGTCCCTGCCGGCCGCGGCGGCAGGGGGCGGCGGTCGCAGCCTAGAAGTTGTGGCCGCCCAGCCGAGCCGCCATGGCCGTTGGCCGCCACTGGCCGTCGGTGTGGAGCTGCAAGAAGCCCTCGCTGTTCTGGTCTTGCCGCCAGGATAGGGCGTAGGCGAACATGGCCCCCAGGTTGGGCGGGAGCGCCTGGCAAGCCTGGTAGAACTGGGCGTATTGGTCGGCTTTGACCTCGCGCGCCACGGCCCGGTTATTGTTGCTGAACTCGCTGCAAATGATGCGCTGGCGCGGGAACTGCGTGCAGAAAGCCTTGAGGTGCGCCACCGCCGCCGCCAGGTCAACCCCCTCCAGGCCCCAATACACATGGCTGCACACAAAGTCTGCTTGCTGCACGGCCGCCTGCGCCTGCTGCAGGAAGGTGGCTTCGTCCAACTGGCGCTCGCCCACGACCGCGCCCGGTGAGAGCCCCGGAAAGCCGAACTTGGCGTCGGGGAAGCGCGGCTTTAAAATGCCGACCACGGTTTGGAAGAAGCGCGCAAACTCCTGGCCGGTGCGCCAATTGACGCCCAGCCCCTCGGTGGTCAGGTTGGGCTCATTGTGCACTTCAAAGTAGGTGAGGCCGGCGCGCGTGGCCCGGACCAGCGGGTTGTTGGCATCGCCCGGATCGGCGACCTCGTTGGCGAACCAGCGGCCCGCGCCTTCGGGGGTGCCGTCGTCGCCACGCCGCTGGCCCAGTTGGCCGCTGAACAGGCGCGCCATGACGAACAAGTGCGCGTCAATCTGATGCAGTTGGACGACCTCGCCCGGCTGCATATCGGGCACGAGCATTTTGACGGCCCGCACCCTGGACTGCCGAATGACGTCGAAGGCCGCCGGCACCCAGCCGCCGCCGGGGTCAGCCGGGCCATGTAGCCCAGGCACGGCCCGATGCTCCCAGGTGATGAAGCCAGGGTCAACCACCGGGGTTTGGGGCCGGGTGGCGCTGCGGCGGGGCAGCGGTTGGCCGCCGACCGTCAGGCGCAGCAACTCGCGTTCTTCAGCGGTCAACCCCACAATGGTGCTCACCGACGGGCCGCTGTAGGGCAGGTCGCGATTGCTGCGCGGGATGGCCAGGTCGGTCAGGCCGCAGCGCGTGATGAGGTCGAAGCCCGGCACGCCCACTGCTTCGCCCACGCGGAAGAAGGCGTTGACCATGTGCTGGTTGGTGAAGATCGGGCGCGGGGCCGCTGCCTCGAGCGGATGGGTGACGACGACCGGCGCCACCTGGCCTAGGAAGCGCTGCTGCATGGCCGCCTGGGTGCCGTTGAACACGTCTAGGTCAATCTTGGCCGAGCCGACGCCAAACTCAGCGCCGCGATCAGGATGCGCCACGAAATCGCCGCTGAACTGCCAGATGGTCCAGTGGCGCATCGTGGGGGCGAGGCCGGGGGTTTGCGAGCCGCGCGCGGCATTATCGTTGGGGACGTTAGGCCATTGCGCCACCCACAACTCGCGGCGCTGCAGCCGGTCGAGCTCGTCGCCGATTAGAAAGGGCACCAGCCACTCGTTCCAACTGGACGGGTTGGTGTAGATCAGCACGGGCTTGCTGACGCGCTGGTCAATTGCTGCGAGCCAGTTGAGCGCCGCCTGCACCAATGGCCGGCCCCGGACATTGTCGCGCTTTTCAAAGTCGAGCGCCAGGAAGTGCAGGTCGACGGGCGCCGTGACGGCTAGGAAGAGGTCGAGTTGTTGCTCCCAGGGGCTGTCGGAGCGGAGGTAGTGATAGGCGCCCCGGACCGGCACGCGCAGGGCTTCTGGCATAAACTGCTGGAAGCGCGCATCGCGCTTGGTGCCGACGGACGCGCGCAGGATGACAAAATCGAGGTTGTCGAGGTACTTAAACCGGTCCTGGTGAGCCGAGATGTCCGCACCGAAAGCACGCAGATCAGTCATGGGGCCCTCCCGGGTGGCTGTTAGTCTTGCCCGAGCGCCCATAGTGTAGTCCGAAATTAAGCAGTGTCAAAGGGCGGGAGGCTTTATGGGTGTATTTCAGTTGGGGGCCAAGACCTCCGGACTGGGTGGCTTCGCAGTCACTCGCGCTAGTAATGGGGGCGCGCTTATCCGCGCCCGCGCTGGTTAGACTCGCAGCCGGAGTGACTGACGCGCGCGCATCCCTGCCGCCAGTGGGTTTACACGCCCCTTCGGGCCGCTGCCGTATTGGGCCAGCCAGAAATTTTTACCAGGGTGGGTGGACAAGCCCACCCCTGGTAAAAATTTCCTTCGGTCAGAGCCGAAGTCTCACACCTCCACCTGCGGCGAGAACCTGTCTTGACGTTGCCGGCTACCCATCCGTTTCCAACTTGGCCCCCAAGTGAAATGCGCCCAGGCATTATGAGAGGGTGGCCGGCGGCGGCCCATGGAGTTGTTTAGATCGGGTGGGTTTCCCCGAAAGGATGCTTCGCGATCACCCCGCCACCGGTGTCGGGCGGACCTGCCGCCGGGCGCGGGGATTGAGGGATGGACGTGGAACCGGCAAGGCCGAGGCCAGGTCCATCATTAAATTGCTATTGACTCGGAAATCGTTTCAGGAGACGCCATGTTCAACCAACTCGATCATCTGGCCATCGTTGTGCCCGACACCGACGCCGCGCTGCTGGTGTGGCGCGACAAGCTCGGCCTGCCGGTGCGGTATAGCGAGGTCGTCAACAACGGCGCGCTGCGGCTGACGCACCTGTCGCTGGGCGGCACGCAATTGCAGTTGGTGCAGCCGCTGGTGGCCGATCACCCGTTGCAGGCCTGGCTCAAAGAGCACGGCGCCGGGCTGCACCACTTCTGCTTCGCGGTGGATGACATCACCGCCGCCGCCGCCGAACTGCCGGCCTATGGCCTGACCCCCGCCCGGCCCGAGCCGCACCAGGGCACGCTCGGCCGCCGCGCGTTGTTCATCAACCCGGCCGGCACCGACGGCGTGCAACTCGAGCTGACCGGCAAGTAGCGCCGTGACGCTGGCCTCCGAGCCGGGCTGCCCGACCGGCACGTCGGCCAGGGCTTGAAGGTGCGCCCGCGCTCGGTCAGCGGTCCAGGCGGCGGCGGTTAAGAGTCGGTACGAGATTCCGGATGGGCTGGGGAAGAGGGCGGACGACGGCCATTTTGACAGGCGGCCGGTCGTGGCCTATCATCACAGCCAGCAGCGGTTCGCATTACACTGCCGCCGTGCAAACTGCAGCTTATCTGACCCACCCACGCCCGGCTTCGGCCAGAGCCGGCGGGCGTTTGGCACTAGGAGTGAAGACGCATGGAGACGACGCTCGATCTGGACACAGAGCAGGTGGTGGCGCGCTTCAAGCAGGGGCAGCTGACCGAGGCTGAACTGCGGCACGCGTTGGGCCGGTCCCAGCCGGCGGCCAAGCGCCAAGACTTGCTGTACTTGCAGGCGACCAACACCTCGGTGACGGC
>JBBRZY010000382.1:0-5272 GCA_038252885.1 Anaerolineales bacterium
AACTCGACCGTCTCCTCGACGCCTACCGCGTCCCCCTCCCCTCCGTCCTCATCTCCTACCGCAGCTTCCGTGAAGAAACCCTCCGCGCCAACGCCCCCCGCCCCGCCAACGACCCACCCCTCCAGCCGCCCTCCCCCGCCCTCCTCGCCGCCGCCGGCCCCCTCCTCGGCGGCATCTTTCGCCGGGAGCCGCCCGCATGATCTCACTCACACTGCCTCGCTCTCAGCCAACCTCCGTGACTCGCCCAGTCCCCTCGCCGAAAGGCACCCTTCCCACTTTAGGGGAAGGGCCGGGGATGAGGGCGTCCAACCGCCCGACTGCCTTCCCGTCCTGCGTCCGTCTCATCACCTTTCCAGCGACGAGGTCCGACCTCCGACTTCCGACCTCTGACCTCCGCCCTCTCACCATCAGAATCCAAGCCCCTGGCCCCTCTTTTCTCTCATTCCTCCGTTTGCGATTCCATCGACTCAGTCGTATAATCACACCACCCTGTTTGATGGAGAAGATTAACTGCATGGTATCAACTAACACCGCCGTGGGGCCGGAATCGGGCGCCGACGTAAACCCGATGCTCGCCCTGCTGGATTCTGACTATGGCATGAGCATGCCCTCGCGCGGCGAAATCCGCGAAGGCGTCATTGCCCGCGTCACACCCAGCGAAATTCTGATCGACGTCGGCGCCAAATCTGAAGGCGTCATCAACGGCCGCGAACTCGACAGCCTCGAAGAGTCCGTCCGCCGCGATCTGGCCATCGGCCAGACCATGCTCGTCTACGTCCTCGACCCCGAAGACCGCAACGGCAACATTGTCCTGTCGCTCACCCGCGCGCGCGAAGAGCAAGACTGGCGCGACGCCGAAGCCCTGCTCGCCAGCCAAGACGTCTACAACGGCAGCGTGGCCGGCTTCAACAAGGGCGGGCTGATCGTCAAGCTCGGCAACGTGCGCGGCTTCGTGCCCGCCAGCCAGCTTGGCCCCAGCCGCCGCCGCCGCTCCGAAGGCGACACCCCCGAGCAAAAGTGGGCCCGCATGGTGGGCGAACCGATGCAGGTCAAGGTCATCGAAGTTGACCGGGGCCGCAACCGGCTCATCCTGTCGGAGCGCGCCGCCGCCAAGGAATCGCGCGAAGCCCAAAAAGACCGCCTGCTGACCGAGATCAAGGCCGGCGACGTGCGCACCGGCCACGTCATCAGCCTGGCCGATTTCGGCGCTTTTGTCGATATTGGCGGGGCCGACGGCCTGGTGCACCTGTCCGAGCTGTCGTGGAAGCACGTCACCCACCCCAACGAAGTGCTCAAGGTCGGCCAGGAAGTGCAAGTCGTCGTCCTGAACATCGAGCACGAGCGCAAGCGCATTGGCCTGTCGCTCAAGCGCCGCGAAGACGACCCCTGGACCGTGATCCAGAAGAAGTACCAGATCGGCCAACTGGTGAAGGGCACCATCACCAAACTCGCCAAATTCGGCGCGTTTGCGCGCGTGGAAGGCGAAGACGAGATCGAAGGGCTGATCCACGTCTCCGAACTGGCCGACGGCCACATCGAGCACCCGCGCGACGTGGTGACCGAAGGCCAGGCGCTCACCCTGCGCGTGCTCAAGATCGAAGCCGACAAGCGCCGCATGGGGCTGAGCCTCAAGCGCGTGTCCTCGGCCGAATTTGAGAACGTGGACTGGGAGTCCGTCGCCGCCGCTACGCCTGACCTGGACGAAGTCGTTTAGGCTCTTTTCAAGTCCGGGGGGAGCCAAACGCGGCACGCGCCGCCGAATATCGCCACCGCCGCCGGGCGCAGTCTACGCCAGACTGCGCCCGGTGCATTTCACAGCATTTACTTACTTACCCTCCCCAGAAGAGCTAGCTCCAGGTTGGGGGTTATTTGATACAATACGGGCGCACCACACCATGTAACCGGCCAGGCTTGGGTCCTGGTCCGGATAGCGGCGCAGGTAGCGTAGGGTTGGAGGAAAACCGTGGCAAATAAATTAGAGCGTTTCACGCAGCGGGCCCGACGCGTGTTGAGCCTCGCGCAAGAAGAGGCTGAGCGCATGCGGCACGCCTATATTGGCACCGAGCATCTGCTCTTGGGGCTCATGCGCGAAGAGGGTGGCGTCGCTGGCCGCGTGCTGCGCGACCTGGGCGTCGAGCAGCGCCGCGTGCAAGAGATGGTCGAACGCAACAGCGGGGCCGCCACCGGCCGCCCGGCGGGCGTGAGCAAGATTGATCTGGCCGCCGGCACCAAGCGCGTGCTCGAGCTGGCCGTGGACGAGGCCCGCCGCATGGGCCACCATTACATCGGCACCGAGCACCTGCTGCTCGGCATGGTGCGCCAGAACGAAGGCGTGGCCATGGATGTGCTCAAGAAGCTCGGCATCTCGGCTGAGCAGATCCGCCGCCAGACGCGCCGGGTGCTGCAAGAGAACCCGGTGCAGACGGCCAACCGCGCCCCGGCGGCCGAGAAGGCCACCGCCGCCCGCAAGGAACGGCCCAAGACCCCGCTGGTCGACCAACTGGCCACCGACCTGACCGCGCTGGCCGAAGAAGGCAAGCTCGACCCGGTGATTGGGCGCACGATGGAAATTGAGCGCGTCATCCAAATTTTGGCGCGCCGCACCAAGAACAACCCGGCCCTGATCGGTGAGCCGGGCGTGGGCAAGACCGCCATCGTCGAAGGCCTGGCCCAGCGCATCGTGGCCGGCGACACGCCCGAGCCGCTGTTGGGCAAGCGCGTGCTCCAGCTCGACGTGGGCTCGCTGGTGGCCGGCACCATGTACCGCGGCCAGTTCGAAGAGCGCCTCAAGCGCGTGATCGAAGAGCTCAAGAGCGCCGAGGCCATCCTGTTCATTGACGAAGTGCACATGCTGGTCGGCGCTGGTTCGGCTGGCAGCTCGGTCGACGCGGCCAACATCCTCAAGCCGGCGCTGTCGCGCGGCGAGCTGCAAGTCATCGGCGCGACCACGCTCGATGAGTACCGCAAGCACATCGAGAGCGACGCCGCGTTGGAGCGCCGCTTCCAGCCCATCACCGTGGACGAGCCGTCCATCGAAGAGACCATCAGCATCCTGCACGGCGTCAAGACCGCCTACGAGGAGCACCACAAGCTGACCATTACGTCGGAGGCGATTAACGCCGCCGCGCACCTGTCGGTCCGCTACGTGCCCGACCGCTTCCTGCCGGACAAGGCGATTGACCTGATCGACGAGTCGTCGTCGCGCGTGCGGATGTACAAGAGCCCCGAGGCCCAGAACTTCAAGCAGGCCATCACCACCCTGCGCGGCATCCGAGCCGATCATCAGTTGGCGGTCGAAGAAGACCGCCCCGATGACGCTCAGGAGCTGGTCAACCGCCAGGCCGAGGTCGAGGCCCAGTTGGAGCAAATGCGCACCGGCTGGGACCGCGCCACCGGCCCGCGCGTGACCGCCGAAGACATCGCCGAAGTCGTGGCGATGTGGACCGGCGTGCCCGTGATGCAGATCGCGGCCGAAGAGTCGGCCCGGCTGCTGAAGATGGAAGCGGCGCTGCATGAGCGCATCATCGGCCAAGACGAGGCGATTGTGGCCATCAGCAAGGCCGTGCGGCGGGCGCGGGCGGGGCTGAAAGACCCCAAGCGCCCGATTGGCTCGTTCATCTTCCTCGGCCCGACCGGCGTGGGCAAGACCGAGCTGACCAAGGCGCTGGCCCAGTTTATGTTTGGCAGCGAAGAAGCGCTGGTGCAGTTGGATATGAGCGAGTTCATGGAGCGCCACACGGTCTCGCGGCTGGTGGGCGCGCCGCCCGGCTATGTGGGCTACGAAGACGCCGGCCAACTGACCGAGGCCCTGCGCCGCCGGCCCTACTCGATTGTGGTGTTCGACGAGATCGAGAAGGCCCACCCCGAGGCCCACAACATGCTGCTCCAGATCATGGAAGAGGGGCATCTGTCGGACGCGCGCGGCAAGAAGGTCAACTTCCAAAACGCCATCATCGTGATGACCAGCAACATCGGCGCCGACCTGATTAAGCGCCAGACCGGCCTGGGCTTCAACATCAAGCGTGATGAGAGCCAGGCCGCGCAGGCCGACTACGACGACATGCACCGCACGCTGACCGACTCGCTGAAGCGGGTGTTCCGGCCGGAGTTTCTGAACCGGGTGGACGGCGTGGTGGTCTTCCGGGCGCTGTCGAAGGAAGAGATCAGCCAGATCGTGGACCTGGAAGTCGATAAAGTGACCAAGCGCGTGGGCGAGCACCACATCACGCTGGAGCTGACGTCTGAGGCGCGCGCCCTGCTGGCCGAGCTGGGCTACGACCCCGACATGGGCGCGCGGCCGCTGCGGCGCGTGATCCAGAACAAGGTCGAAGACAAGCTCTCGGACGGGATGCTGTCGGGCGAGTTCCGGGACGGCGACACGGTGACAATCGGCGCGGCCGAGAAAGAGATCACCCTGACGCCGATCCATGCGCCGGTGGTGATTGTGAGCGACGAGGACGAGCATCCGGAGAACCCGGAAGCGGCCGAGGCGCTGCCAGCGCTGTAGGCGCTCTCTAAGATACTCAGCGGCGGGATGGGCGAGTGGCCTGTCCCGCCGTTTTGTTTAAGGGCTGGGGACTCGGGGGACTCAGGGGAGAAAAGCTGGGGACTCGGGGGATTGTAGGGGCTAAAGGTCTTCGCGCAACCAGGCTTCGGCGGCGGGCTGGTCTGCAAACAAGCGGAAGTAGGGTTGGCGGTTTTCTTCGCGCATGAGGGCGGCAAAGTTGGTGCTGAACTGGGTGACGGCGGGGGCGTAGACGACGGCCAGGCGCACCTGGTAGGTGCGCAGCTTGCCGAGGATTTCGCCGGCGTCGCGCGAGCTGAGGTCGAAGAAGGCGGGGGTGAGGTTCTCGGCGTAGAGCAGCAGGCGGCGGGTGCTGTGGTAGAAGCTGGCCTGCACCAACTCGGTGGCGTCGGCGGCGGTGCGCAGCAGCGGCTGCCCGGCTGGGCCGAGGAGGAGGGTGACGCCGTCGAGTTCGAGGGGGGTGAGTTCAATGGCTGGCATGGCTTAAGGCTCAGTAGGGCATCGGCCGGCTGGGGCCGTGGCCGGGGTAGACGGTGCGGGCGTTGAGGGCGCTGAGGGCGGCCCAACTGGCGGCGACGGTGGCGGCGTCTTCGTCCTTCGCCATCCCCGGCCAGGTCAGGTCGCCGGTGAAGGCGTGGCCGGCGTCGAGGACGAGGCTGACGCTGTCGGCGCTGTGGCCGGGGGTGGCGACAAACTGGCCGGGCAGGCCGAGGCGGGCGAGCCAGGCGCGGCTTTCGGCCAGCGGCA
>JBBRZY010000383.1:0-5268 GCA_038252885.1 Anaerolineales bacterium
CGCGCTGGCCGGCAGCACCACGGCCTGCGGCAGACGCCGGCCGGCGGCATCCATATACTGCCAACCGGCAAAGGCGGCCACGGCCCCCGGCGCGCTGCTCAGCGCGGCCAGCAGGGTGCTCAGGTAGTCAGGCTCCCAGGCATCATCGGCATCGAGCAGCGCCACCCACTCGCCGCGCGCCGCCGCGACAGCCGTGTTGCGCGCCCGCGCCAGCCCCAGATTGGCCTGCTGCAGCAACGTAAAGCGGCCCGCCGCGAGGTGCTCAGCCTGGCCGCGCAAGATGGCGGCCGAGGCGTCGGTGGAGCCGTCGTCGACGGCCAGCACTTCCCAATCGGTGAAGGTCTGGGCGCGCACGCTGGCGACGGCTTCGGCCACGAAGCGCGCCCCATTGTAGACCGGCAGGATGACGGAGACTAGCGGCGGCATGGCGTTAAGGACTGCCGGCCGGTGGGCACGGCCCCGCGGGCGTGCGCGTATCGAAGATCCAGCCGGGGCGATCGGCGACCAGCACCGGGTAGTGCTTTTTCAAAAACGCAAACTGATCCGGCGCGACCGCTTCCATTTCGACCGGGTCCATCACGGCCGTCACGGTCGGCGCGGCGCACAAGAGCGCCTGGAAGGCGGCGTCGGGCAGCGCCTGCGGGCCACGCAGGACATCGTAGGCGACGCCCCGGCGGCCGGCCAGATAGCCGATGCCCGTGTCGCCGGTCAGCAGCAGGTAGGTCTCGTCGGGTTGGAGGGTGTCGTGCAGCGCCAGGGCCATCTCGGCGGCGTGGGCCGGCGTGGCATACATGGGCCGCAGAAAGAATAGGCCCGGCACCAAGATGGCGGCCGTGACCGTCAGCGCCAGCACCCCGGCCGGCGCGGTGGGGCCGCGCGTGCGCAGCCAATCGGCCAGCGGCGGCAGGCCGGCCGCCAGCAGCAGCGCCAGCGGCGGCCCCAGGATCAAGTAGATGTATAGATGCTGATAGCCGAGCGGGTTGGCGAAGGCCGCGCCGGGATCGGCCAGCGCCAGGCAGGCCACCCCGGCGGCAGCCCACAGCGCGGCCCAGCGCAGCGGTGAGCGGGGGGCGCGCAGGGCGCCCAGCCCAAACACCAGCAGCCCCAGCCCGCCCGGCAAGATCAGATAGTCAATGATTGTCGCTGGAACGAGGCGCACAAAGGCCGGCGATAGCCATTGAAAAAAGTAGGCCAACTGCGTTACGTCGCGCCCATCGAGCGTGAGCACCGAGCCGTTGTCGGAGGCCAGCCAGTACCAGCTGACCAGCGGTAGGCCCGCCACCAGCAGCGCCAGCCACAACTCGGGCTTGAGCAGAAAGCGCCAGCCGAATTTGTGGACGGCCAGGGCCAGCACCACCACGCCGCACACGGCCAGCGGCGGATAAGAGGCGACGGCCACCCCCACCAACAGCGCGCCCGCCAGCAGCCAGAGCCGCCCGCTGGTGGGTCGCGCCGCCCACTCCGAGACGGCGTACAAGCCCATCAGGCTCAGGCCGAGGTCAAGGCTCTGGCGCAGCGCCACGCGGCTAAAGTACAAGCCGAGCGGCATCGCGGCGTAGATGAGCAGCGCCCAGCGGGCGAAGGCCGGGCCGTGCCAGCGGCGGGCGTAGCCATGCAGGCCCACACAGCCAATGGCCCAACCGGCCAGGCTGAGCAGCCGGGCCAGGCTGGTGGCTGGCCCGAACGCGCAGAACAGCCGGCCCACCAACCAACTATAGACGGGGAAAACTTCCGGGTGCGGATAGTCGCCACGCTGCAGAATCTTGAGATCGGCCACCGGGCCGCGATACGATTGGGTGATGCTGATGTGCGTGGGCGCTTCGGGATGGCGGCAAAGAAACAGGGCCACATCGAGCGTGAAGGGCTGGCGGGAGGAGTCTACATCGAGCGGCAGCGCGTTCAGGTTGACCAGCCGCAGCCCCACCAGCCCGACGATGATCGCCGCCACGGCCCAGCATGTAAACTGGCCGACTGCCAGCCAGTGCGCGGTGTAGGTCAGGGCCGGCACACCCCATAGCCACAGCGGCGGCAGGTACGCCACGGCCAGGCCCCAGGCCACCCACGAGCGATGCTGCACGCCGTAATCTGAGAGCCAACCCGGCAGCCCGAGGGCCAGCGCGCCGGTCAGCACGGTGGCCGCCAGCGCCAGCCCGCCGGCCAGCCAGGGGCTTTGCGTTGTTGCCGCCAGGCTGCGTTCGAGGGTGCGCACCCAGCCGGCCGGGCGCCGGGCGGCCCTGGCCGCGCCGGCCAGACCGAGCACGGCCACCAGGTAGACCGCCAGCAAGGCTCCATAACCCAGGCTATACAGGCCGAGCAATTGCGGATGATCGCGGCTGGTGCGGCTGAAGAGGGCGGGCGCCCAGAGTGCCAACGCCAGGGCTAGCAAAGCGAGCAGCCACGCCAGGCGGGGCGCAGCGTGGGGGACGGCGGGGGCGGGCCTCATACGCCAGAGGGGGGTTGGGCCGGCCAGCCCCAGCCGCTGAGCGCGCGGCCGGCAATCGCGGCAAAGCCCCGGTTACGCAGCCAGTGTGGGGCGGCCCGCACTGCCAGCCAGGCTGCGCGGCGTGTGCCGGCCCGGTCGCGGCGCTCATAGCTGCGAAAGACATGCAGCCCGGCATAGTGCCCGAGCGTCCGCCGCCGCAGCGGTCGCAGCGCCGCCGCTTCAGCCGGCAGGTGGTCGAAGAAGCGCCGCAGGCAAGTCAGCGCCTCGTCTAGCGGTGTGAACAGATCGTAGAGTTCATCGGCCTGGTAGGCGGCTGACTCGATAAAGGCTTGATAGGGCGCGGCAAAGAGCGGGGGGTAGGCCGCCAGCGCCTGGCGCAAACGCGCCTGACCGCCGGGGATATCGCCCAGGGCGTAGAGGCCAAAGGCCACGCGCCAGTGCGCCCAACCTAAGGCCTCGCCTCGCAGCGCGTACAGGGGGCTGTCCTTGAGCGCGGCGAAGTTCTTTTCCACAATGTGGGTTAGGGCGGTTTCCATCCCGCGCTGCTTCAGCCGGGCCGGCATGAAGAGGTTGTAGCGCCGGTAGCAGACCAGCGCCTCGGGCAGCGTGGTGACCGGATAGCGCTGCGCGATCCGCAGCCACAAGTCCCAGTCCTCCGCCTGACGCACTTCCGGGTCGAACAGGCCGGCCGCGTGCAGCGCCTCGGCCCGCACCACGACGGCAATGCTGCGGATGCGGTTGTTGATGAGCAGCGCCGCCAGGAAGGCTTCGGAGGTCGCCGCGCCGGGCACGCCCTGGCCGCTGACGCGCACCATGCGGCCGGCGGGATCGGTGTCATACGACCAGGTGTGGCTGAGGCCGGCCGCCGGGTGCGCGCGCAAATGGGCGACCTGCTTTTCTAAATAGGGCGGCAGCCAAAAGTCGTCGTCGTCGAGGAAGGCGATGAACTCGCCGGTGGCCTGCTGGATGCCAAAGTTGCGGGCCCGCGAGCGCTCTTGATTGGCCTGATAGAAATAGCGCACACGGGGATCGGTAAAACTGCGCGCCACCGCGCCGGTGCCGTCGGTGCTGCCGTCGTCCACGACGATCAATTCCCAATCGGTATAGGTCTGCGCCAGCACACTGGCTATCGCCTGGCCGAGGTGGGTGGCCTGGTTGTAGGCCGGCAAGATGATGCTAACGACTGGCACGGTCAGGCCGCCCTTCGGCCGGGCCAGGCCTGCCGGACCAGAAAGGACAACACGCCGCGATTGGCCAGCCAGGTGGGGTCGTGGCGCAAGCCGACGCGCAAGGCCTGGCTGGCGACCGGCCGGTTGCCCAGGGCGGCCGCGCGAAAGAATTGGCTCATGGCCAGCCGCGCCAGCAGGCGGCGCAGTTCGGCTGGGGCCGGTTGCAACGCGGCGGGCAGACTGGCGGCGGCCTGGCGGCTGTAGGCGTCGAGCGGCCCGGTCCATTCTATCGACGGCATCAGCCACATTTCCTGTAACAGTGGCCGCTTGGCGGCGGCCAGGGCGGGGTCTAGCCGCAGCGCCTCGGCCAGCCACGTCTGCGCCTGGCGCGGATCGTTGGCGGTGTGGGCTTTGTGGGCAAACATCACATAGACCCAGGCCCGCGCCGGGGCTTGCTGGGCCAGCAGCGCCGGGGCCAAGGCGGGGAGGCTGAACGCCAAATCCAGCGCCTGCAAGGAGTTTGTCAGGTGTTGAGTGAGCCGCCGGATAGTATTGCCGGCGTGCAGCCGGTAGAGGCAGGTGGCGGTGCGCACCCAGGCCATGGGGCAGCCTTGCGCCGCAAGTTGCAAGAACAGGCTCCAGTCTTCGGACATGGTGAGGTCGGGGTTGAAGCCGCCCACGCGCTCGAACCAGGCGCGCCGCACCAGCACCGCGCCGGGTATGCCGTAGCAGTTAAACAGCCAGCCGGCCAGGTCGAGCCCGCCGCCCTCGAGCCACGGCGCGCGCTGGCCCAACGCTTGCCCGGTGCTATTCACATAGGCGTAGCCGGCCACGGTCAAGCCCAGGTCGGGCTGCTGCGCGAAGCGGGCCAGGTGGGTGGCCAGCGCCTCTGGAATATAGCGGTCATCCGAGTCGAGAAAAGCCAGGTACTCGCCTTGCGCGGCGCGCACGCCATCGTTGCGGGCCGCGGACACCCCCTGGTTGGCTTGCGGCCTGTACTGCACGCGCGCATCGGCGGCCAGGAAGGGCGCGACTGCGGCGGCGGTGTCGTCAGTCGAGCCGTCATCGACCACAATCAGTTCCAAGTCAGACATGGTCTGAGCGAGGACGCTGCGCATGGCTTCGGGCAGCAGGTCCGCGCGATTGAAGGTGGGGATGATGACGCTGACGCGCGGCATGGGGTTAGGCGGCCCGCGCCTGGCGCGCAGCGAGGTAGACGGCCAGCGTCGCCTGCCCAATGGCGGCGGGCGTAAACGGGCCGTGGGCGTAAGCGTGGCGGGCGTTCTGGCCCAGGCGCGCGCGCAAGGCCGGGTCTTGCGCCAAACGAATTTGAGCGGCGGCCAACGCCGCACTGTCACCGGGCGGCACCAGCAAGGCAGTTTCGCCGTCCTGCACCAGATCGAGCACCCCACCGGCGCGGGTGGCAATAATAGGCAACCCGGCGGCCATGGCCTCGACCACCACGATGCCCAACGGTTCTTCTAACGACGGCAGCACAAACACGCTCCATTCCTGACTGAGCCGCGCGCGCAACTGCGCGTTGGGCAGTTGTCCGGCAAAGCTCACGCTGGCCGTGGGGCCTGCTGCTCTAGCGCGGCCCGCTCGCTGCCGTCGCCGATTAAGACAAAGCGGCTAGTCGGGAACTGCGCCAGCACG
>JBBRZY010000384.1:0-5261 GCA_038252885.1 Anaerolineales bacterium
ACCCGTGCGAGTTCGGACGCCTCTATCGCCACGCGCATTTCAAAGTGGGGTAGAGGGGGCAGGCGCGGGAGCGGATCGTTGACCCACCAGGTTGCTAATGACATGTGGTTATCTCGCTTTCAGTTGGTGAAATATTAGCGAACTGCCGTCAGAGCCGCGTCTGCCTCCGGCGCGTGGCCCAGCCGCGCGGCCAACTCAGCGTAGGAGTAGTCCGGCCTCACCTCCAGGCCGCCGGCGGTTGAGTACACCTGGCGCTCGGGCGCCACGGCGTAGACGTTGTAAGCGCCAGCATCTGAAAACAACTCGGATGGGATCAGAAAGTCGGTGTCCTCCGTGCGACTGCTGCCCAGCACGATGGCCACCGTGGGCTTGGCTGGGTCGAAGGGCTTCGTGTTCAGGGCGTTGTCGCCCGTGGCCGGTAGCGCCAGGGCGGCGGGCTTGGGCAGGGTCAGCGACACAGTTGACACATAGCCGTACCCGGCCAGCCCGACGATCGGCAGAACTAAGGCCAGGCTGTAGCCGACGACACGAACGACGGTTTTCAAGAATGCGGTCATGTGGTAGCTCAACCTAATTGATGGTTGGCGGATAGTTCGTGCCAAGGGGGCAGGTGGTCAATTAGGGCTCACTCGCCGCGCACCTGCCCAACGACCTGCCGCACGGCGTCAATCACCACGGCCGGGTGGTCCCAGTGGATGTAGTGGCTGCTGCCCGCCGGCACGATCAACTGACCCTGCGTGCTGAGCGCGGCCAGCAGTTGCTGCGCTTCGGGCCAATGCGGCTCACTGGTCATGTTCGCTTCAGACGCCAGGACGATCAAGGGCCGGTCGCCCAGCGCGGGGGCGGCCGCGAGCTGCGCGTCGCTGGCCTCGCGCTGAATGGCTTCGGCGGCACCCGCGTCCTGGCTGCGCGGCGCGTAGGCGATCAGCGCCATCGCCGTCCGCGTCTCAGTTGACAGCGTTGGCGCGCCCACGACGTTGGCACCGACGAGGCGCATGACGCCCAACCCGCGCGCCACCTTGTACACATTCCCTAGGAACGCATATAGATGCTTGAAACCCTGGGCCTCGGCCGGCGAGGTGCGCGCGTCCACATACTCGCTGCGCGCGTCGATCAGCACCAGGCCGGCCACCTGGTCGGGGTAGAGGGCCGCAAACAGGCGCACGTTCTTGCCGGCCAGCGAGTGGCCCACGAGCACATACGGACCTGCAATACCCGCGTTGGCCAGTAGCGTGTGCAGCTCACGGGCGTTCTGTTCGGGCGTGCGCGGCGCGGGGCCGCTCTCGCTCCAGCCCATGCCGGCGCGGTCGTAAGCGCATACCCGCGTGGTCTGGCCCATTTCAGGTTGGACCAAAGCCCAATCGAGCGAGGTGCCGCCCAGCCCGGCGTCGAGCACGACCGTAGGACTGCCCGTGCCTACACAGCGGAGGTGCAACTGGTAGCCGCCCACGTCGACCATCTGGCCGGGCGGCGGGTAGGCGCGGGCGTCGCCGCGCGATGCGAGGGCCTCGTAGCCCGCCCCGGCCAGCGACAGGCCGGCGAGCAGAGCGGCCACAATAGCCAGGCCGCGGCCGATGCCACGCACCATCCGGCCGAAGCGATGGCCAGTGCGAACGGGGGCGGGCAGCGTGTTCGTCGTCACAGCGGTCATGGGGAGGTCTCCTATTGGTCGAGGGGTTCGATTATGAGTGTTCGGGGCGGCTTATTGCGCCGGCGGCCAGTCGGGCGCAACGGCGACCAGGGTCAGGCCCAGGTCGCGCAGCTTCGCCAGCAGGCCGTGGAGCGCCGTCTGATCGCGGACCGGTCCGGCCAAGATCGTCGTCCCGTCCGGGTCATGCGTGATGGTCAGGCCGTCAAACCAGGCCGACCAGCTCTCTTCCAGGTATTCTTTGACTGTAATTTGGTAGTTCATGGTCTGGGCTGCTCGTTCCTAAACTTCAATGGTCTGAGCATACGCCGCGCGGGGACAGCCCGTATCCACCTTAGGGTGGGTCGGTGGGTGGAGATCTGCGCTTGCGGAGGTTGGAGGGCTAGAGCAGGTGCAAGTCGCGCGCCCGGGCGATCGCCAGGGTGCGGCTGGTGACCGCGAGTTTGCCGAAAATCGTGTTGGTATGGGTCTTGACGGTGCTGAGGGCGATCACCAGGGTCTGGGCGACCTGGGCGTTGGACTGGCCGGCCGCAATCAGGCGCAGCACCTCGAGTTCCCGTTCCGTGAGGGGTTCGACCAGCTCAGCACTGGCGGGCTTTGGCGTTGGCTGGCTGGGTACCGGCAAACGAGGACCGCTGGATGATGTGCCGCCCGGCTCAGCGGCAATAGCGGCCAGGAGCAGCGCCAGGTAGCCAGATGCGCCGGCCACGGTGGCAGCGTCTACGGCCCGGAGCAAGGCCCACAGCGCCGGGCCTTCATCAATGAAGCGGCGGATATAGCCTTCCGGCGCGGCCAGCGCCAGCGCCTGCCCGATGGCCGCCATCCCGGCGGGGCGATCTCCACCCACCGCGAGGGCTTGAGCCCGTACGATCAGGATTTCGAGCACGCTCGACCCGCGGTCCTTGGGGACGGCATCGGCCATGAGCCGGTCCAGCAGTTGCAAAGCCTGCCGCAGGAAGTCGCCTTTATCCCCCCGCCCGGCTTGAGCCATCCAGACCCGGGCCAGGACCAGGTATTCGGTCTCGCGGGTGAAGGGCAGTTCGTCGTCGGCATGCAACCCGCTCGCCTCGGCCCAGGCCACGGCGGCCGCCAACTGCCCCGCCGCCAATGCGAAGTGGGCCCGGACCGCCGCCACGCGCGCCAGCAGGTGGGCGGCATAGCCACGCCGCCGGGCCAGGTCCGCGCCGGCCACGAGCGTCAGGTGCGCCTGAGCCAGGTGACCGAGCAGCACGTACTCGCCATCAGTGGTCACCGTGCTCGGCTCCTTGGCCAGGGCGTGGGCCAGGCACTCGCCCGCCCGGTCGAGTTCATTCCATTCGTAATGCAGCTCACCCATAGCGACGAAATAGGGTAAGCCACCGTGAATGGCCTGCAACGCCTCCGGCCCGCCCGCGATTGGCACCAGTTCCTGATAAGTGGCCGCCGCGGCGCGCAGCCGGCCTTGCAATGCTCGCAGCCGGGCCACATTGATGACCGTGGTAAGCGTCGCCATGCGGTTGCCCGAAGCGCGGATCGGCCCGACGGCGGCCAGGGCCTCACGTTCAGCCGCGGGGGTGACCTCACCCGTCACGCGATGCCGCCGCGCCACGTGGGTGCGCGCCGTCGTGCGGGCAATGACCTCGCTCTCCGGCAAGAGCGCCAGCACCTGCTCGCCGTAGGCGGCGCAGGCCGCCATATCGCCGGTATACGTGGCCATATTGGCGCGAATTGCGGCGATGTTCCCCTGGATGAAGCGCGCATCGGCGGGCGAAGTATCAGGCCCAATGCACGCTTCCGTGTCCTTCAGGCGGGCTTCGGCCCCCTCCAGCTCATTCGTGAAGAGCAGTGCCAGCGCATGCAGGATGCCGAGATAAGGCCGGGTACGCCGCAGGCCTTCGGGCAGTCCATTGAGCCACGCCAGGGCGGTCTGGGTCTGCCCCCCGACGATGACCTTCAGGCCGTGCCGCTCGATCAACTGGGCAGCCCGCACGCCATCGGGCAAGTGCAGCGCATGCTGCACTGCTTCGGCCACCAGGCCGTTGACCTCGTACCAGGCGCTGGCGCGCGCATGCAGCGCGGCAATGTCCGCGCTGGTGGCCGTGCGCGTCAGCCGCTGGCGCAGCACGTCGGCGAACAGATGATGATAGCGATACCAGTGGCGGTCGGCGTCTAAGGGCACGACGAACAGCTGGGCGCGCTCTAGAGCTTCGAGCTGCTGCTGGCCGGACATTTCGCTCGCCGCGAGCGCCACCGACCCGGCCAGTACGGATCGCCCCAAGACCGCCTCGCACAAAGGGCCGCACAGGCGATCGAGAATAGCCGTCAACAGCAAGAAGGTCTGCATCTCGGCCGGCTGATGCGCCAGGACCTCCGCCGCCAGGTAATCCACAATGTAGCGGTTGGTGCCGGTGAAGGTGTGGATGAAGTTGGCCCGGTCAGGATGCCCTTGCAAGGCCAGCGCCGCGAGCTGCAGCCCCGCGATCCAGCCTTCAGTGCGCGCTTCCAGGGCAGCCAAATCGGCCGCGGTGAGGCCCAACCCCATCACTTGATTGAGAAAGGCCGCAACTTCTTCGGGCGTGAAGCGCAAATCGTCCGCGTGGAGTTCGGTCAGGTCGCCGCGGGCGCGCAGCCGCGCCAACGGCAACGCCGGATCGGCGCGCGTGACGATGATCAGGTGCAGCCCAGCGGGTAGGCGTTCGATTAGCCAGGCCAAAGCGGCGTGAATCGCCGGCGCCGTGACGACGTGATAGTCCTCCAGCACCAGCCCTACGAGCAGGCGCTGTTGTTCGATCGGGCGCACGGCCACGGCGTTCAGCACGGTCATCAGAACGTGCTCGATGGGCGGCGGTTGGGGCGATTGGAGCATGGTCAGCGCCGGCGCAACGACGCCGGGGATAACCGTGTCCAGCGCCGCCAGCACATAGCTCCAGAACAGGAGGGGGTCATTGTCGCCGGCGTCGAGGGATACCCAGCCGAACGGCAGACTCTGGCCGGTGGCGTTCGCGCGCCAGGCACTCAAGAGGGTGGTTTTGCCGAAGCCGGCGGGAGCGGCCACAACCGTTAGCTTGCCGCGCAGACCGGCGGCAAGCCGCTCAAATAGGCGCGGCCGGCCCACCAGTTGCGCGCGCGCGGCCGGGACACCGAGCTTGGTGGTGAGTAGTTGAGGCGGCAGGCCCGGGCGGCCGCTGGCGGGCGGCGGAGGCAGGGCAGCGTTGGGGGCGGAAGTCATTGTGATTGTGTTGAACCATGCCCCGCGTCTAGCGCGCAAGCGAGGCGGCCGACCTGGGGCCTATCACTCTGCGCTGAGGTTAGGCAGGGCTGTGGCCCGACCGTAAGCGGCCTAAGCGCGCGCTGCAGCTCCTGCACCAGCCCAGTTGAACTCTTAGAAAGTATACACGGGTCAGGTTGAGGCCGCCTCATCAGCCCCGCTTCTGGGGAGCATTTCAGTCTGGGGGCCAATTTTGTAAATGGCTAGGTAGCCGGCAACGTCGAGACAGGTTCTCCCCGCAATTTGAGGTGGTGATACTTTGTATCTGACCGAAGGAAATTTTTACCAGGGGTGGGTGGGCAAGCCCACCCACCCCTGGTAAAAATTTCTGACTGGCCCAAAACGGCAGCGGCCCAAAGGGGCGTG
>JBBRZY010000385.1:0-5244 GCA_038252885.1 Anaerolineales bacterium
AGCATCCAGGCGGTATCGCCAGAGTCGATCGCATCCATTAGACAGGGTCCTTTTTGGTCGGCAGGGGCACCGAGGGCCAGAAACAGAAAACCGCAAAGCCGACGCATTGGGTTTCCAATGCGTCAGGCTTCGCGGCCTCAAAGAGTGTATATGATTGGACTGCGCTATCGTCTAGCGCGAGCGGTACAAATGCAATCTAACATACCTCACCGCCCGACTCGTGGTCAGACTGCACGAGTCGGGCGTGGATGTGTTGGGCGAGTTGCACAGGCGGGTGGCGCGCAGGCCACCGGTGGGGGGCGGTGCTAGCCGCCGTCGATCCAGCGGGCGGCGTCGCGCTGGAGCTGGGCGAGCGGGGCCTGGCGCACGGTGCAGGCCGGCAGCGAGTCCAGGAACATGCGGCCGTACTGCTTGGTGAGCAGCCGCCGGTCGAGGATGACCACGACGCCCCGGTCGCTGCGCGAGCGGATGAGGCGGCCGAAGCCCTGGCGGAACTTGAGGATGGCCTCCGGCAGGTTGTATTCGTTGAAGGCGCGCTCAAACGTCTCGGACCGGGCGGCGATGATCGGGTCGGTGGGCACGTCGAACGGCAGCTTGACGATGACGAGCACCGACAGCGCCTCGCCCGGCACGTCCACGCCTTCCCAAAAGCTCTTGGTGCCCAGCAGCACGCCGCTGGTGGCGGTCTTGAAGTTCTCCAGCAGGGTGCTGCGCGGCGTGCCGTCCGACTGATCGTAAACATCAATATTGGCGTTTGCCAGCGGCGTGCGAATGGCCTGGGCGGTCTGCTTGAGCTGCGCGTACGAAGTGAACAGCACCAACGTCCGGCCGCGCGTGGCGAGGCAGACTTCCGTTAGCGACTTCTCGACCGCTTTCTGATACTCCACACGCATGTGCGGCTCGGGGATGTCGTTGGGCAGGTAGAGCAGGGTGGAGGTCTCGTAGTTGAAGGGCGAGCCGACCGAGACCTCATCTACCTCGGCGGCGGACAGCCGGCCGCGCACGTAGTCGAACTCGCCGGCGGTGGTGAGCGTGGCGGAGGTCAGCACTACGGCGTCTTTGGCGTGCCACAGGTGCTTCTGCACCAACGGGCCGACGTGCAGCGGCGCGGCGTGCAGGCTCACGCGGTCGCTCTCGCGGCGCACCTCGGCCCAATAAATCAGGCTGGGGTCGGGCTTGAAGACCAGACCGTTGAGGTTGGTGACCAGCTCGTTCAGGTAGCGCCCGGCGGCGGTGGCGGCCGACATCAGGTCTTCGCGGTCCTCGATGTCGTAGTCGGCCAGCTCGTTCAGCGCGGCCGACAGGCGCACCAGCCCTTCGGACAGCGGGCCCAGCACGCGGCGCAGCTCTTCCCAGTGCATCTGCACCTGCTCCCAATAGGGCTGGGTGCGGGTGGCCGGGATAACGCGCACCTGCTGGGTGTATTCGCCCAGCGCCTGGGCCTCGCGCTGCTCTTCCATAAACTGGGCCACGGCTTCAAAGAAGTGGCGCGAGAGGGCGAGGCCGCTGGTGGCACCGTCGAAGGCGCGGGAGATGTCGCGCTCGATCTGGCCGTATAGGTCGGGCGGCAGCGCGCCGTGCGTGCCGCCGGCGACCCGGCCCAGCGTGCCGGCCGTCGGGCCGCCCAGGTCGCGTAGGCGGCGCTCCAGGTCGGGGCGGTTGACTTCGAAGCTCAGGCCGCCGGTGGTGGCGGCTTCGAGGTGATGGGCCTCATCCACGACCAGGTAGTGATACTCGGGGATGACGCGGTTCTCGGAGGCGATGTCGGCCAGCAGCAGCGCATGGTTGACGATGACGACGTGCGCGGCCTGGGCGGCGCGGCGGGCGCGGTAGAACGGGCAGCGGCCCTGCATCTTGCCCTGGCACATGTCGGTGGTGCAGCCCTCGTCTTCGGCCGACAGGCGCAGCCAAATGGCGCGCTCGTGCGGCCCGAGCGAAAGTTCGTTCAGCGGCAGGCCGGCGGCGTCGGTGTGGCCGTCGGACTCGTTGAGCCAGACCAGCACCTTGGCCAGCACGCGCATCTCGTCGGCGGTCTTGGGGCCGTGGCGGCGCAGCGTGTCGAGGCGGCGCGGGCACAGGTAGTGGCTGCGGCCCTTGAGCAGCGCGGCGCGAAAGTCTAGCCCGAGCGCTTCTTGCAGGTCGGGGATGTCTTTGCGGATGAGCTGATCCTGCAAGTTGAGGGTGTTGGTCGAGACGACGACGCGCTCATTGTTTTGCAGCGCCCAGACGGCGGCCGGGATGAGGTAGCCGACGGAATTGTGTACCACAAGGTCATTGGCCAAGAAGTTGGGCTCACCGACCATGGTGAGGTCGTAGGTCGGCTGCTCACCCGCCGGCTCAATGGCGATGATCTTGTCCCAATAAATGTCCGAGGTGGCGATCTCAGTCAGTTGGGGCGAGTCGAGGAACTCACCCATCGCTGACAATTTGGCGCGGCTGATCTCACGCGTGCGGTCGCTGGCCACAATGCAGGCATTGCGCAACGCGTACCAGGACTTGCCCGCCCGCTGGCGCTCGGTATTGATCAGCGTCCAGGCCGGCACGGGGATCAAGTCGTCATTGGGATTGTAGCGTTGGGCCTCATTGGCCTGCCACCAGTTGTCGAGCCGGCGCCGACGCGGCCCAACGATATGTTGGCCAACGGTGCGGAAGAAAACGCGCTTGCTTTCGATATCGGAAATTGTCAGATTCCACGAGTCGAACAGTTTCTCGTTGAGCCGGGCCTGTTTGTAGCGGACGCGCGCGATGATGCCCAAGCGCAGCAGTAGATGCTGTATGTCACCAATGAGGCGCTCTGAAGCAGAGGCAATGGTGGGGTGGCCGTCGCGCGCTTCAATGCTGCCATCCGTGACCCAAAGGCCGGCCAGGAGGCGGCTCAATGTCTGGGCGTCGCAGCGGAAGAATTGGGCCGGAATGCTTTTCAAGCGAGCGCCGATGCCGGTCATGCCATGCTTATCGAGCAGCAGACTCAGGCCGCTGCGCTGGTGGCCCATCTGCGTCAGGCGGTTGAAGCCGTAATGGCCGGCCGCTTTGGTGCTGACCATGACGACATTTCCAAGCTGGCCAATGGCCTGACCGACGGCCTCGACGACTTCGGGTTCAAAATTTGTGAACGTCGGACTGCCCGGAATGACACAGCCGCCGTCGCCGAGCATGGCTCCAACCGCGAAGGCCTCGTACGCCGGCAGCGTTTGTTGGCCGGCCGGCAGCACGCGTGCCGAGGCAACGCGTGTGCCAACCTTGAGATCAGAAAGCTCTCGCCAGCCGTCAAATGTGTAGAACGGGTGATTGGCGGTGGCCGTGATCTTGCGGCCCAAGGCGGTGACAATGCGCCACACTGGCCGCGTGCCGTTCGCTTGAATACTCGCCACTGGCTGATGGATCAGGCGTCCACCGGCCGACATTGAGAGAACCCGCTCGGTGATGGGCTGACTGGACTGGTAGAGGCCGTCCAGCCGACGGCGATGGCCGTCCTCAAAAGTAACAAGAGTGTCCCCCGTAAGGCATTTCCCCGTGCCGGTCCCGGCTTCGACGATCAGGTGGCGGCCATCGGAGAAGGCGCGGCCCACGGCGCGGAGCATCTGAACCTGCTCGGCGCGAAATTCGTAATTGGGGAAGTGCTTGGCGAACGGGCCGCCGTATTCGAGCAGCGCGGCCAACTCGTCCAGGTCGAGCGGCGTGAGGTCAGTCTTGCGCTGGAGCGGCGGGTTGTCGCGGGAGTCGTGGCGGGCGAACAGCGGGCCGAGCAGCGCGTCGGGCAGGTTGCCGGCCTGGCGCGGGCCAACGCGCTCTTGGCTGCGGGCGCGCAAGGCCTCTTCAAAGATAAGGCCGCCGCCCCACTCGATGTCGCGGCCGATTTGCACGATGTCGGCCAACACGGGCAGCGGCAGGGTGCGGGCCTTCTCTAACAGGGCCAGGTAGACGCCGACGGTGACGCGACAGTCGTCGAGCGCGCGGTGGGCGTTGTTGCCGGGCTGGGTGACGCCGAGCAGCTTGCCGAGCGCGCCCAGGTTGTAGCGGCCGGCGCTGGGGAGCAGCACCGCGGCCAGAGCGTAGGTGTCGGCCGAGAGGTTGTGGCGCACGGCGCCCTTGGCGCGCAAGAAGCCCAGGTCGAAGCCGATGTTGTGACCGATGATGGTGGCGTCGCCGACGAAGGCTTCGAGCTTGGGCAGCGCCTGCGGCAGCTTGGGGGCGTTGACCAGCATGGCATCAGTGATGCCGGTGAGCTTGGTGATGAAGGGCGTGAGCTTGCGGTTGGGGTTGATGAGGGTGGAAAACTCGGCCTCGACCCGGTCGCCCTTGAACTTGATCGCGCCGATCTCAATGATGGCGTCTCGGTCGGCTTCGAGGCCGGTGGTTTCGAGATCGAGCGCAACGAGCGTTTGGGTCATGTGTGGGGCAGGTGGGTGAGCGAGGGCGGATTATAACAGAGCAGGAGGGGGATGACGCGTCGGAGAGGATTCTTGCCACGAATGAACACGAAGGGGAGGGAGTCGGGTGGATGAAGGGATAGGGGCTGTCTGAGAGGGCGGCGCAGCGGGCGCTGGGAGGATGACGGCCGTAAACACGAATTTACACGAATGTGTGTTGAGGTGAGAGGGGTTGGGAAGCTAAGCGCGCGGAGGCCGGCGCGGTGGCTGGGGCGAGGCGGTTGGGCAGGCGCGGGGTTGTATATGTAGAAGCGAAAGGTGACGCAAAGGCGGGCATGAAGCTTGCATGGCATCGGTTGAAAACTGCCGCAATCAAACGCGTATAACTTTAGGTTAGAAAGCACTCAGAGTGCCGGTGCAAGTCTTGTCAGAGAGGAATCCTAATGGTATCATTCGGGCGTGGCGCGTGTCGGAAACCGGCGCGCGTGCACACCATAAATCTGCTAATCAAGTTATCTCATTGGGTGGGGAGCGCCGCCAGACCGTTGCTCCCCACCATCGCTTTTTTTAGGGCCACGCTGCAATTAGGCCTGGCCAAGGCGCGGTCATTTTTAGTGCTGCCTGGTCCCCGCGCGTGGGGCAAACCAGGCCTTGGGAGAAAGCTCAGATTGAGTATGCCGCGGGGCGCAACCAAATCGCACCCCGCTGAGAGCAAAAGCGTGGCCACCCAGACTAAACGCTCGTTACCCCTGCCGGCCCGTCAGCGGCGCCATCTGCTTGGTTTGACCCTGGCCCTGGCCGGGAGTTTGCTGACCCTCCTCACCATTGCAATAGTCACTGCGAACAATGGACCAGCCCTCCCCGGGCTCGAAGG
>JBBRZY010000386.1:0-5236 GCA_038252885.1 Anaerolineales bacterium
AGTTGGCACTGGCACCCGGCTGCGACAGACCTAACAATTGCGCGCTGCACCGCAGACGGGCCGGGTCGGGTGCGGCCCACGGCTACCGCAGTCGGGCAACGGCCTACTCGCCCAGGGCGCGGCGCTCGAGCCAGTCGCTGAGCCATTGCAGGCCGAGCATGACGAGCAGCACCACGCCGGCCAGTACCGCGCCAACGGCCATGCAGCCCACGCCCAGGGCCGCCGCGCCGCCGCCGTAGAGCAGCGCAATCAGCCCACCGCCGACGATAAAGAGCAGCGCAAAGAAGCCCAACAGCAGGTTGCGGTCGGTGCGTTCGCGGTGCTGGCGCGGGTTCGTCGGGTCGGGCATCGTCTGGTTCTCCTAGCCTTTGTTCTCACCACTCGGCCCAGACCCGGCCACTCCCCCCTGGCCTGCCTTTCCCGTTTCTCTTTCTTTGCCTTTCGCCTTGCGCCTTGCGCTTGCCAGTATACCCAATCTGGTATAATGCCGCTCACGCCGATCCGCTTGAAATACACATGGAACTGCGCACGCGCACCATTGCCAAGCTAATCAAACAGGCCGAGCACTTCATCGATCACCGTGATTGGGATGAGGCCGCCGTGCGCTGTTATCAAATCTTGGCGCTGGATGGGGACCACGTGGACGCCCAGCAGAAGCTGCGGCTGATCTACTTACAACGCGAGTTGGTGGATGATATGCGCAACGCGGTCCTGCGCCTGTCGGACCCCGGCGACGCCAGCCCGCACCAGTATCGGCGCCGGCTGGCGTTTTCATACCGGGTGCTCTCGCGCTGGGACGGCTGGCTGCTGGACGACCAGGAACAGACGCCGGTGGACGAGCTGGAAGAGGTGGCGCAGATTCTCAACGCCGCCTACCTGCACGGCGACGACCACGAGCTGCTCGACGCCTGGAACGGCTATGTGGAGTCGTGCGCGCGCCACGCGCCGCAGCGCACCGACATTCAATGGTGGATGGCCAAGCAGTACGCCCAACGCGGCTTCTTTGCCGACGCGGCCGAGGTGCTGACCGAGATGATCGCTTATAGCCCCGACAACTTGGAAGCGCGCTACGTGCTGGCCGAGATGCGCTGGTGGCGCGATCACGCCGACTGCATTGCGTGGCTGGCCTGAGCGCGTCCGCCTGAATCGCGTCTCAACTAACGCGCCGACCGGCGCATTTTTTATTACCCTGGGCCCGACGACCGCTGCTCGCGCGGGCGACCGACAAGATGGAACCGCATGTCACCTGAAAGCTACCAGGGCGTCATCGCCCGCTATCGCCAATATCTACGGCTGCCGCCGAATGCCGTGCCGATCACGCTGCTCGAAGGCAACACCCCGCTGATCCCGGCCCCGCAATTGGGCGCGGCGCTGGGCTGCGAGCTGTACCTTAAGTTCGAGGGCCTCAACCCCACCGGCAGCTTCAAAGACCGGGGCATGACCATGGCCATGACCGTGGCCGCCGCCAGCGGGGCGCGCACCGTCATCTGCGCCTCGACCGGCAACACGGCGGCCTCGGCCGCCGCCTATGCGGCCCGCGCCGGGCTGCGCTGCTTTGTGCTGATCCCTGAGGGCAAAGTGGCGGCCGGCAAGCTGGCCGGGGCGCTGGCTTATGGCGCGCAGGTGCTGCAAGTGCAAGGCTCGTTCGACGACGCCCTGAGCATGGTGCGCCAACTGACCGACCGGGCCGACCGGCACGGGGGCGCGATTGCGCTGGTGAACTCGGTTAACCCGCACCGGGTGGAGGGCCAGAAGACCGGCGCGTTCGAGTTGGTGGATACGCTCGGGCGCGCGCCCGACTGGCTGTGCCTGCCGGTCGGCAACGCCGGGAATATCACCGCCTATTGGAAGGGCTTTCGCGAGTATCAGGCGGCCGGCAAGATCACGGCGTTGCCGCGCCTGCTGGGGGTGCAGGCCGCTGGGGCCGCGCCGCTGGTGCTCGGCCACCCGGTCGACAATCCCGAGACGGTCGCCAGCGCCATCCAGATTGGGCGGCCGGCGCGCGGCGAGGAAGCGCTGACGGCGTCGGAGGAGTCGAACGGTTTGATCGTGGCCGCCAGCGATGTGGCGATTATGGCGATGCAGCACCGGCTGGCGTTGGAGGGGGTGTGGTGCGAGCCGGCGTCGGCGGCGGGCGCGGCCGGGCTGCTGCAAGAAGTGCAGGCCGGGCGGGTGGATGTGAGCGGCCAACTGGTGGTGTGTGTGGTCACGGGCCACGGGCTCAAAGACCCCGACGCCGTCACGGTGCGCATGGCCCCGCCGCTGGTCATCCCGCCCGATCTGGCGGCGCTCGAAGCGGTGGTGCTCTAAGCCGGAGGCCATGTGTCGTTCTCGCCGCTGAGTGTGACGCCCAACCCGCACGCCGATGCCCGGCTGGTGCTGGCGCGTAAGCTGGGCGCGGGCTACGCGGCCAACCCCAAGGCGGCGCTGGTGCTGGCGGTTGGTTCGGCCGGGCGCGGCACGGCCGACGCCTACTCGAGCCTGGCGCTGGACGTGTATTGGCGCGAGCCGCCCACGGCCGAGGAGCGGCGGCAGGCGGCGCTGGCCGGCGGCGCGGAGGCGGTGGAGGTCTTGCCGTACGAGGGCGAGGCGTGGGCCGAGGCGATCACCCTCCAGGGGCTTAAGGTCGCCACCAGCACCTTTTTGGTGCGCACGGTCGAGCGCTACCTGGGGCAGGTGGCGGTGGGCGGCGACCCGGCCACGCGGGCGCAAATGCGGCTGTCCGCCATTTTGCACGCGCAGTTTTTGGCCGGCTCGGAAGCCCTGCTGGCCGACTGGCGCGAACGCGCCGCCGACTATCCGCCGCAGTTGGCGCGCACGATGCTGCATCAAAATTTGAGCTTTGACGGCTTCGGCGGGATTGAGGATGCGCTGGCGGCGCGCGACGATGTGGTGCTGCTGTATGACACTTGCACGCGCGTGGCGCAGCAGGTGCTGGGCGCGCTGCTGGGCGTCAACCGGCTGTACCGGCCCAACCTCGGCTTTAAGCATGTGGCCGAGCTAGTCGAAGAGATGGGCGACAAGCCGCCCGACCTGTTGGCGCGGCTGAAGTCGGTCTACCGGCTGCCGCCGGCTGAGGGCGTGGCCGCGCTGCACAGCCTCATCGCCGACGTGTTTGATCTGGTGGACGCGCGCGTGCCAGGCTTCGATACGCGCCCGTACCGCGAGCGGATGCAGCAGCGCCGGCCGCGCTGGCCCGCGCCGTAGCGTCGACCTTTCTCCCCCCCCAAACTGCCATGAAAAAAATCACCGTCTCTACCCCGGCCTCGACCGCCAACCTGGGCGCGGGCTTCGATTGCCTGGCCCTGGCGCTTAACCTGCGGAACGTCGTGGAGTTGTGGGACACGGGCGTTGACACCGGCCTGGAGGTCACGGCCGAGGGCGAGGGCGCGACGCGCGTGCCGCTCGATAGCCGCAATTTGATCTACCGAGCCGCCGAGCGCGTGTTCGAGCACGTGGGGCGTGGGCCGGTGGGGCGGCTGCGGCTGCGGGCCGTCAACGGCATCCCGCTTGGGTCGGGCATGGGCTCGTCGGCGGCGACGGTGGTGGGCGGCCTGGCGGCGGCCAATGCGCTGGTCGAGGGCGGCCTGACGAACGAACAACTGCTGGCGATGGCCCACGAGTTGGAGGGCCACCCCGATAACGCCGCCGCCGCGCTGTATGGCGGGCTGACGCTGGTGAGCGGCGCTGGCGGCGGCGAGTTGCGAGTGCGCTCGCTGGCGGTGCCGCCGCGGGAGGTGGTGCTGGCCCTGCCGGATGTGCGCCTCTCGACGGCCGAGGCGCGCGCCGCGCTGCCGGCCCAGGTGCCGCTGACCGACGCGGTGTTCAACATCGGGCACGCGCTGTTTACGGTGCAGGCGCTGACCAGCGGCGACGACGACCTGCTGCGCTGGGCGCTGGACGACCGGCTGCATCAGCCTTACCGCCAAAAGCTGGTGCCGGGCTACGCGGCGGTGGTGGCGGCGGCAATCGCGGCCGGGGCGACGGCCGTGGCGCTGTCGGGCGCGGGGCCGAGCCTGGTGGCCTTTGCGCCCGCCGGCCACGCTGCCATTGCCGACGCGATGCGCGCCGCCTTCGCCGGGGTCGGCTTGGCGGCGCGCACGTTTGTGTTGGCCGTTGACCCGCGCGGGGCCGAGGTCAGCGTTACGACGGAGTGAGACGAGGCACTAACCGCCGCCAGCCACGATCGTGATGGTTCCGTCCGGGTCGATCTTCTTGATCAGGCTATTGCCTTTGTCGGCGTAGTAGACGTTGCCCTGAGCGTCGAGGGCTAGGCTGCCATTGCCCGACGCGTTTTCACCGCCGGGGCGGGCGTCTGTGGCGATGGTCGTGATGATCCCGGCTGTGTCGATCATGCGGATGTGGCTCTGGTTCAAGTCACCGCTGGTTTCATCGGCGAAATAGAGCTGGCCCTGCGCATCGACGGCCAGCGCCGCCGGGTTACTAAGCTGCGCCTCGCTCGCCGGGCCGCCGTCGCCCGAGAAGCCATGTTCGCCTGTGCCGGCAATCGTAGTGATGATGCCGTTCAGATCAATCTTGCGGATGCGTGCGTTGCGGGTGTCGGAAAAATACACGTTGCCCGCCGTGTCCACGGCGATCCCGCGGCTCCCCCCGCGCATTTCGGCGGCGAGCGCCGGGCCGCCATCGCCCGAATAGCCAAACGTGCCGACGCCGGCGATGGTCGTGATGATGCCGGCCGGATCAACCTTGCGCACGCGATAGTTCTCGCTGTCCAGGATATACAGGTTGCCCTGCTGGTCGAACGCCATGGCGCCGGGCACCCCCAACACCGCCTCGCTGGCCGGGCCGCCATCGCCCGCAAAGCCGGCGCTAATATATGAGACCTGGCTGTTAACATTGAGTGTCGGTCCACTGCCGACGGCCGAGTCGATGATGCCACCGAGCGCAAAGCGGCGGATGCGATTGTTCAACTGGTCAATGAGCCACAGGTTGCCGGCGCTATCGAAAGCGATGGCCGGTATGCTGCAACCGATCCCCGCGTCGATCGCTGCCTCACCGTCTCCAAAGTAGCCGTTATAGAAATAGCCGCCTCCGGCGATGAGCGTCAGCATGCCAGCCGAGTCAATCGCATAGATTTGGCCGCAGGTCGAGAAGTAGAGATTGCCATCGGCATCAAAGGCGATACTCGTGGGCTGGTCGAGGCCGGCGCTGGTGGCTAAGACGGGGACGATCGCAGTGGGGGCCGCCGTGGGGGGCACGGCGGTCGGCGCCGGGA
>JBBRZY010000387.1:0-5233 GCA_038252885.1 Anaerolineales bacterium
AGATCTCTTCCGGCTCCCAGACATCGGGTCGCCCAAAGCCAAAGCCGAACGTCTTGAAGCCCATCGATTCCATGGCCACATTGCCGGCGTAGACCAGCAGGTCGGCCCAGGAGAGCTTGCGGCCGTACTTCTGTTTGATCGGCCAGAGCAACCGGCGCGCCTTGTCGAGGTTCGCATTGTCGGGCCAACTATTGAGGGGCGCGAAGCGCTGCGCGCCGTCGCCGCCGCCGCCCCGACCATCGGCGATGCGGTACGTGCCGGCGGCATGCCACGTCATACGGATAAAGAACGGTCCGTAGTGGCCGTAGTCGGCCGGCCACCAATCTTGCGAGGCCGTCATCACCGCGATGAGGTCCTGCTTGAGCGCATCGAGGTCGAGGCTCGCGAACGCGGCGGCGTAGTTGAAAGCCTAATCCAGCGGATTGGAGAGGGGCGAGTGCTGGTGAAGCACCGAAAGGTCAAGTTGATTGGGCCACCAGTCCTGGTTCGTCCGGGGCCGACTCTGCTTGGGAGTGGGGGACGGGATGACGGGGTTCTCGCTTTCGCTGACGCTTGCGGTGTTTGCCTTCTTCTCAGTCAGGTCCTGATCAGTCATGATGATCCTTCTCTTCGCTGGATGTTGCCTGGTGATGCTTGTTGGCAGTTGAATGCATGGCTTGAGGCGTGGTTGGCGCTGGCGGCGCGGCCGATCTGGTGGTGATGATTGTGGCCAGCGTGGAGTTCAGGGGCACGAACCACCTGCTTTGCGCGGGCGCCGCGGGCCTAAAACCCGCAACCCGGTGCTTAACGCCATCCATGATGCTATTTTAGCGCCGGGTTGCAAAAATGCCCTGGCGCGCCCCGGTGCTATTGCTCCGCCGCCCGATTTCCTCACTGTTTTGATGAGTGCCAAACTAAACCGGGTATGAATGGGGGCATGGGATGATACGGTTGAAATCATCGCTAATATACAGCGCCGGCACTCACTCGTCAACACAGACACGGAGCCGGGAGCATTTCAGTCTGGGGGCCAATTTTGTAAAAGGCTAGGTAGCCGGCAACGTCGAGACAGGTTCTCACCGCAATTTGAGGTTGTGAGACTTTGTATTTGACCGAAGGAAATTTTTCCCAGGGGTAGGTGGGCAAGCCCACCCACCCCTGGGAAAAATTTCTGGCTGGCCCAAAGCGGCAGCGACCCTACGGGGCGTGTAAACCCGCTGGACGTAGGGATCGGCGCGCTGGTCAGTAACCCCGGCGGCAGGGCAATCGCATCTTAATTCCGGTAAATTCGAAAGAACCGAAATTACCCAGAAACACGGCGCTCGTAAGCATAGGGTGGGATTTCTCACCGGCCAATGGGGAGCGTGAGGGCCACCGACCTGAGGCCGGGTTCGAAATGACAGGTAAAAGGGGTTGGTCGGTCAACGCGCGCAAATTAGATGCAATTGCCCTGGAGTGGCGGCAATTCCAATGCCCCTCCGAATGCTATAATTCTTGTGTAACCGAGCTACCGGCGCGAGAAAGCAGGTAAACAGGCCATCGCAGAGGCCGAGGAGAGCCTGGAACGGGCGCTCGATGCGCTCACCGTCCGGGGCGAGCTGTACACCCCGCGCGCCGACGGCGCCGTGACCTGCTACGCCTGCGGCCACCGCTGCCTGATCAAGCCCGGCCGGCGCGGCATCTGCCAGGTGCGCTTCAACGCCGGCGGCGAGCTGCGCGTGCCGTGGGGCTACGTCGGCGCGCTGCAGTGCGACCCGACCGAGAAGAAGCCCTTCTTCCACGTCTACCCCGGCTCCGACACGCTCACGTTCGGCATGCTCGGATGCGACCTACATTGCAGTTACTGCCAGAACTGGGTCACCTCCCAGGCCCTGCGCGACCCGGCCTCGGCCCAGGCCGGCGCGCAGCCGCAGATCGTCACCCCGGCGCAGTTGGTGGCGCTGGCCCGGCGGCAGGGCGCGCAGCTCGTGGGCTCTTCGTACAACGAGCCGCTCATCACCAGCGAATGGGCGGTGGCGGTCTTCAAACAGGCCATAGCCGCCGGGTTGAAATGCGTGTATATTTCCAACGGGAACACCACGCCCGAAGTGCTCGACTACTTGCGCCCATACGTCTCGGCCTACAAGATCGACCTGAAGACGATGAGCGACAAGAACTACCGCCAACTGGGCGCGGTGCTGGCGAACGTGCTGGCCGGTTTGCAGCAGGTGCACGCGCTGGGCTTTTGGCTAGAAGTGGTCACCCTGGTGATCCCCGGCTTCAACGACAGCCCAGCCGAGCTGACCGACGCCGCCCAGTTCTTGGCCGCCCTGTCGCCCGACATTCCGTGGCACGTGACGGCCTTTCACCAGGACTATAAGATGACGGCGCCGGACAACACCCGCGCCACCGCGCTGCTGAAAGCCGCTGAGATCGGGCGCGCCGCCGGCCTGCGCTATGTATATGCCGGCAACCTGCCGGGCCAGGTGGGCGAGTGGGAGCACACCTTCTGCCCCGCCTGCCACTTCCGGCTGATCGCCCGCAGCGGCTACCGGATTTTGGAGTATCACCTGACGGCCGACGGCGCCTGCCCCCAGTGCGGCGCGCACCCGGCCGGCGTTTGGACCAACCAACCAGAGCGTGTGCGCCGCCACGGGCCCGGCGCGCCACGGTCTATGAGCGGAGCTGGGTAACCCCACCGCGCACATCTCGCCCGCCAAGCACGGAGGCCGAAAGGCACTCACATGTCAGAGCACTCACAGCGCTACAAACTGATCCTGACCTACGACATCGAGGGGGACGTGCAGGACAACTACTTCCAGTTTATGCTGGGGGAGATGGTGCCGGCCGTGCAGGCCCAGGGGCTGCAAATGAGCGGCGCCTGGCACACCGCCTACGGCGAGTACCCGCTGCGGCTGGTCGAGTTTATCGCCGAGGACCAAGAGGCCATCGAAGCCCTGCTCGACACCCCGCTGTGGAGCGACATGGAGCGCCGCTTGCGCGGTTTTGTCACCAACTACAGCAAGAAGATCGTGCGCCTGCGCGACGACCAGTTCCAGTTCTAGGCTTGACGCCGGGCGCTGGCCCTGGCATAATTGATATAGATGATCGTTGATATGAGCGAGTCCAATCCCGTTATCTTTGCCAAGGCGCTGGCCGACAAGACCCGCCAGCGGATTATGGCCGCCTGCTGCTGTAGCTGGGTGTCGGTGAGCGAATTAGTCGATCAAATCGGGCTTAAGCAGCCGACCGTGTCGCACCACCTGGCGATCTTGCGCGAGGCGGGGCTGGTGGGCATCCGGCACGAGGGCAAGCAGACCTTCTACACCCTGAACCAGAGCCGCGTGGTGTCGTGCTGCGGCCAGCTGATGACGGCCTTCGCGCCCGAGCAAAAGGCCACCGCCGTCATGCAAGACATGGAAGCCTAATAGGAACCGGAGCGCCTTTTTTTGCGCCAACTCATAGACGATTATCTATGTATCCTTAGAACTCCATCACGCTGTCCAGGCCGCGGTGCAGGCCCACCAAGCGGCTGACCGCGCGGATGGCTAGCAGCGCCCCGCCCACATACGGCTCGGCGCTCGGGCCCGACTCGTGCCGCAGCGTCAGCGTCTGGCCCGGCATCCCAAAGATCGCGTCGATGGAGATGACGAAGCCCGGCAGCCGCAGCGAGTGCACCTGCGTGCCTTGCATGCGCGCGCCGCGTGTCTCGACCGGGCCGTTGAGCTCGTCTAGCGGCACATCCAGTTGGGCCTCGCGCACCTGCGCCAGCCGGTTAGCCAACTCACGCGCGGTGCCGCTGGGCACATCGCGCTTCTCGGCGTGGGCGTAGTCAATGATCTCCCAATGCGGAATGTAGCGGGCGGCCATCTCGGCAAACTTTTGCAGCAGCACCACCGTCAGCGCGAAGTTGCCCACGGCCAGCACGCCGCGCTGGGCCGCCAGCGCAGCGGTGTTGATGTCGGCGTAGTCGACGTTGCTGAGGCCAGAGGTGCCGACCACCACATGCGCTCCGCCCGCCAGCGCGGCCAGCACGTTGGCCTTGGCCGCTTCGGGCTTGGTGTACTCCACCACCACCTGCGGGCCGGCGGTCATGGCCTCGGCCACCGTCGCGCAGATCGGCGCGCTCAGCCCGGCCAGGCCGAGCGCCGCGCCCAAGTTGGTGCCAACCTGGCGGCGCGCGACGGCCGACACCAGTTCGAGATCATCGGCGGCGACGATGCCGTGCGCCAACGCCGACCCGGCCCAGCCGGTCGCGCCGGCCACGCACACTTTTAGTTTGCTCATGTTTATCTCCCGAGTGAGGAATGCGGCGCTGAATCTGCCACCGCCTAGGCTAGAGTATAATCCGCCTCGGTCACCGCCATGAACCAAGCGCCCACTTCTTCTACCCCACCCAACGAAGCCGACCTGGCCGCCGCGCTGCTCGCAGCCGGCTGCGTCAAGTTTGGGCGCTTCACGCTCAAGTCGGGCCGCGAGTCGCCCATCTACCTCGACCTGCGCCGTCTGGCGTCTTTCCCGCGCACCTTGCAGTTGGTGGCCGCGGCCTACGCCCCGCTGTGCGCGCCACTGCTGTTCGACCACCTGGCCGCCGTGCCCTACGCCGGCATGCCCATCGGCACCGCGCTGTCACTGACGCTGGGCGTCAGCATGATCTACCCGCGCCGCGAAGTCAAAGACCACGGCACCAAGGTCAGCGTGGAGGGCGCGTTCGAGGCCGGCCAGACGGCCGTGCTGATTGACGACGTGGCCACCTCCGGCGCGAGCACGCTCGACGGCCTGGCCAAGCTGCGCGCGGTTGACTTGCAGGTGCGCGACGTGGTGGTGCTCATCGACCGCGAACAGGGCGCGCAGGCCGCGCTGGCCGAGGCCGGCTGCCGGCTGCACACCGTGACCACCATGCGCGCGCTGCTGGCGCAGTGGGCGGCGGTGGGCGCGGTGACGGCCGAACAGGTGACTGAAATTTTATCGCCCAGACCCTAAGCCATTGTGACCTATCAACGCCTGCGCCCGCTGCTGTTCCGCCTCGACCCCGAAAACACCCACAACCGCATCCTGAGACTATTGGCTTTTGCCAGCGCGAACCCGATCGGGCGCGCCTGGCTGCGGCGAGCCTATGGCTACGCCGACCCGCGCCTGGAAACCGAAGTCTTTGGGCGGCGCTTTCGCAACCCGGTGGGGCTGGCGGCCGGCTACGACAAAGACGCGCGCGCCATTCGCGGGCTGGCGGCGCTGGGCTTCGGCCATTTAGAGATCGGCACCATCACCTACCAGC
>JBBRZY010000388.1:0-5228 GCA_038252885.1 Anaerolineales bacterium
CCTCAGTTAAGAATTGCGAGAACTCATACGTGCGGGCCGCCAGCGCCTGCGCCCGTTTGAAGTTCACCGGGTCGTCGCGCAGCAGATCGGGGTAGCCGTGGATAATCATAGCCGCGCACGAGCCCGACGGCGTGACAATCGGCGCGGGCGACGGCTCGAACACGTCGAGGAACCGCAGCGCCAGGTCGCGCGCCTCGGGCCGGAAGCCGGCGTTGTAGCCCGGCTGCCCGCAGCACGTCTGCGCCGCCGGGAACTCGACCGCCACCCCCAGGCGTTCGAGCACCGCCACCGTGGCCTCGCCCACTTGTGGAAAGAGAGAATCGATGATGCAGGTGATGAAGAGTTGGACGCGCGGAATGGTAGGCACGGCGGCGATTATAAAGCCGAACCACGCCACCCGACAACTAACCCTTGCCGCCCGCCGCGCTTGCCCTTGAAACTCGAACCCCATTCGCGCGCTACGCTTCGTGGCCGAGGGTTTTCTGACCACTGCCCTCTGACTTCTGGCCTCGCTGAATGTGGGCTTCCAACCTCGCGCCGCCCCTGTGGTATATTTCGTCTTCGCGCCCGCCGTCCCCGGCGCGCCTCACCAAACGCCACCGGGCCGCCCAGCCGCTGCGGGGGGGGAACCCAGCCGCGCGCGCCCGTTTTCAAGGAGAAGCCTGAGTGTTGACTGATGCCCGCTACGCCACAATCCCGCCGGTGTTGGCGGACCTTTCGTTGCCGCGCCGCCTCGAGCGCCTCAAAGAGCTCGCCAGCAACATGTGGTGGACGTGGTACCCCGACTCGCAAGAAATCTTCAAGCGCATTGACAACATGCTGTGGATCGAGACCTACCACAACCCGGTGAAATTCCTGCGCCAGGCCAAGCGCAAAACCCTCAACGCCGCGGTCCACAACCGCAAAGTGCTCGACCTGTATGACCGCACACTGGCCGCCTTCGACGCCTACCTGGCCCGCACCGATACCTGGTACGCCCGCGCCCACGCCGACCAGCCCGACCACGCCATCGCCTACTTCTCCACCGAATTCGGCCTGCACGAGTCCTTCCCCACCTACGCCGGCGGGCTGGGCATCCTCTCGGGCGACCACGCCAAAGAAGCCTCCGACCTGGGCCTGCCGTTCGTCGGGGTCGGCTTCCTCTACAACCAGGGCTATTTCTCACAGCACATCACCGAAGACGGCTGGCAAGAAGCCGGCTACCGGCGCTACTCATTCGAGGATGTGCCCGTCATCCCCTTCACCAACGACGCCGGCGAGCCGCTGCTCATCAGCGTCGACCTGCCCGGCCGCACGTTGTACGCCCGCGTCTGGCGCATCCAGGTCGGCCGCATCCCGCTCATCCTGCTCGACAGCGACGTGGAGCAGAACGCCCCCAGCGACCGCGACCTGACGGCCCGCGTCTACGGCGGCGACCTCGATACCCGCATTTCGCAGGAGATCTTGCTCGGCATCGGCGGCGTGCGCGCGCTGCGGGCGCTCAACATTGCCCCCAAGGTCTGGCACATGAACGAGGGCCACTCGGCCTTCCTGTCGCTGGAGCGCATCCGCGAGAAAATTGCCAAGGGGCTTGGAGTCGAAGAGGCCGAAAGCCTGGTGCGCGGCACGACCGTTTTTACCACCCACACGCCCGTCCCGGCCGGCAACGAAGAGTTCCCCGACTGGCTGATTGACCGCTACTTCAGCCAATATTGGGGCCAACTCGGCCTCGACCGCGAGAAATTCATCGACCTGGCCCGCCACGCCCAGACCTGGGGCCAGACGTTCAGCATGTCGATGCTGGCTATCCGCATGTCGCACGTCCGCAACGGCGTCAGCGAATTGCACGGCCGCGTCAGCCGCACCATGTGGCAATTCATGTTCCCCGATCTGCCGGTCGACCAGGTGCCGATCCGGGCCATCACCAATGGCGTGCACACTGGCACCTGGCTGGCGCGCCGCATGAAGCTGCTCTTCGACCGCTATCTCGGCCCGAACTGGATGGAAGACCTGGACGACCCCAGCGCCTGGCAGGCCATCTACGCCGTGCCCGACGAGGAGCTGTGGAACGCCCGCCGCCACCTCAAGCGCAAGCTGGTGGCCTTCGCCCGCGAGCGCGCCCGCGATCAGTGGCTGACCACACGCCGCCACCCGGTGCAGATCGTGGCCGGCGGCACGCTGCTCGACCCCTACATGCTCACCATTGGCTTTGCCCGCCGCTTCGCCACCTACAAGCGCGGCGCCCTCATCATGCGCGACCCCGACCGCCTCATGCGCCTGGTCAACGCCGTGCAGCAGCCCGTGCAGATCATCTTCGCCGGCAAGGCCCACCCCATGGATGAGCCCGGCAAGCTCATCATCCAGCAGGTCTACCGCACCCTCAAGAAAGCCGAATACGGCGGCCGCATCGTCTTCCTTGAAGATTACGACATCAACCTGGCCCGCTACCTGGTGCAAGGCGTCGATGTCTGGATGAACAACCCGCGCCGCCCGCTGGAGGCCTCCGGCACGTCCGGCATGAAGGCCGCCCTTAACGGCGGGCTCAACTTCTCGGTGCTCGACGGCTGGTGGCAAGAGGGCTTCAACGGTGAGAACGGCTGGGCCATCGGCGACGAGAGCGAGTCCACCAACCTCGATGAGCAAGACGCGCGCGACGCTGAGAGCCTGTACGACACGCTCGAAAACAAGATCGTGCCGCTGTTCTATGAGAACGGCATCGGCGAAACGCCCACCGGCTGGCTAAAGCTGGTCAAAAGCTCCATCGCCTCGCTCGCCCCGGCCTTCAGCACCCGCCGCATGGTCAAGCAGTATGTCGAGGAGCTGTATCTCGCGCCGGAAGCTTCAGCGGAGTCGGCGCCGCCAGCCGCCGGCTAGCCGCCGCCCCGCCCATCGGTGGGGTGTGCGCCGGTTTGGCCCGGTTTCGGTAACGATGCCGTAACGGCTAGGGGGTAGGCTCAGGGTGATGAAATACAATATCTGCCTTAGCCCCCGCCCCGCAACACCGCCGCCCCTGGAGCGCCGGCCGTGACCGCCTCCCACACCCCGGCCACCCGCGCTAGTCTGGGCTGGCTCGCCTGGCTGGCCTGCGCCCCGGTCGCGGCGGCCGCAGCCTGGCAGGCCGTGCAAGTGGCTAACAGCGGCCTGCCTCTCGCTCGGCTCGTCGGCGAATGGCTGTGGAGCGTCAATGCCGTGGTGTTTGCCGTGGTGGCGGCGCTCATCGTCACGCGCCAGCCGCGCAACACCATCGGCTGGCTGCTGTTTGTCTTCCCACTGCTGGCTGCTTTGTCGGCCCCGCTCGACAACTACTACCGGCCCCTCCTGGCTCAGGCGCAATCGCTCGCCGGCGGCCTGTGGTGGTACACCTGGTTCCAGACCTGGTCGTGGTGGCTGCTCATCGGCCCGGTCTTCCTCATCGCGCAGCTCTTCCCCACTGGCCGGCCAGTCTCACCGCGCTGGCGCTGGGTGGCCGTCGCCGTCCTCTTCTGGTTCCTGTTCTTTGTGCTGGTCCAGGTCACCTTCAATCCAACCTTCGAGTTTGAAGACCGGCCGCCCCTCGTCAACCCGGCCGGCCTCACCTGGCTCGACCTGGGCGCCCTGCTCAATGGACCATATGTCGTCGGCGTGGTGTTGCTGGCGGTGTTGTCGGTCGCGGCCATCTTCGTGCGCTTCCGCCGGGCCGGGCCGATCGAGCGCCAGCAGATCAAGTGGCTGGTGTCGGTCCTGGCGGTGTTTCTGGCGGTCTATGTCGTCGGGGCCTTCTCAGCCTTCGACAGCCCCGGCCCCACCTGGTTCGACATCTTGCTGCCCGCCAACATCTTGCTTATCCCGCTCGCCATCGCCGTCGCCATCCTGCGCTACCGCTTGTGGGATATTGACCTCCTCATCCGCCGGACCCTCGTCTATTCGGCGCTGACGGCGCTCTTAGCCCTCGCCTATTTTGGCAGCGTGCTCATACTGCAAAACGTCTTTCAAGCCCTCACCGGCGAAGGCCGCAGCGCCCTCGTCACCGTGCTCTCCACCCTCATCATCGCCGCGCTCTTCGTTCCCGTCCGCAGCCGCGTCCAGCGCGCCATCGACCGCCGCTTCTATCGCCAGAAGTACGACGCCGCCCGCACCCTCGCCGCCTTTGGCGCGCAAGCCCGCGACGTCGTCGAATTGGAGCAGTTGTCTAACCAACTCGTCGAGGCGGTTGACGCGACCATGCAGCCCGCGCACGTCGGCCTGTGGGTGAAGGGCAGCCCTACATCCCGGCCGGTTGCCCCAGACCATCTCCATGCGGCTCACTAGGCCCACCCTGCTCGCCTGGTCGCTGTGCCTCGTCGGCGTGGCCCTCGCGCTCTACGGCCTAACTCCCACCCTGGCCGCGCCGCCCGACCTGCTCACGCTGATTAACCTTGTGCTCACCTCTTGCTTTACCCTCGTGTTTGGCGCTGTCGGCGCGCTCATCGTCGGCCACCAACCGCGCAACACCATCGGCTGGCTGTTGATGATCATTGCTTTGTCGCTGGCCATCCAGACGGCCGTGTTGGCCTATCAGGCCCAGACGGGCCTGCCGCCTACCGACCCGACGGCCGCCAACGTCTTGATTGCCTGGTACAACAGTTGGGGCTGGTGGCTGCTCCTGGGGCCGCTGCTGCTCATTCCTGTGCTCTTTCCAACTGGCCGCCCACCCTCACCGCGCTGGCGGTGGGTCATCGCCTCGCTGATTGCCTGCTTCCTGTTTTTTCTGTTCCTGGTCACGTTTGCGCCCGAAATCAACGTCGGCGACGGCCTCCAGACAATTCACAACCCCATTGGCTTTCTGGGCGAGTCGGCCGACGCCCTGGTGCAGGTGTTTTTCGCGCTGCTCGCGGTAAACGTCGGGCTGTGCGTCAGCGCGCTCTTCTTCCGCTACCGGCGCGCCACGCTGATAGAGCGCCAGCAAATCAAGTGGCTGCTGCTGGCTTGCGGTTTCTTTCTGGCGTCCTTTGCTTTCAGTGCGGTCTTCATCCTCACGCTGCCAGATCAGACCGTCGGCCCCGGCATCATATTCGACCTCGCCGTGCTGGCCATCCCGCTGGCCATCGCCGTCGCCATCCTGCGCTACCGCTTGTGGGATATTGACCTCCTCATCCGCCGCACGCTGGTCTACTCGGCCCTCACGGCGCTGCTCGCCCTCGCCTACTTCGGCAGCGTGCTGGTGCTGCAAAACGTCTTTCAAGCGCTCACCGGCGAAGGCCGCAGCGCCCTCGTCACCGTGCTCTCCACCC
>JBBRZY010000389.1:0-5218 GCA_038252885.1 Anaerolineales bacterium
ACCACGCCGCGCTGCGCCAGGTCGAACAGTGTGCTCAGCGCGGCCGGCGCGCTCGGTTCACCCTGGCCGCTCGCCAGCGCGCCCGCCAGCGCCGGGGGCAGGGGGCTGGGCGGCGACATCACCGGCCCGCTGTCCGGCAGCGCGGCGGGCTGCGCGCGCTTCCACAAGACGTAAGCCAACAGGCTGCCGCCCAGGCCGAGCGCCAGCGCCAACGCCACCATCGGCAGCGCGTACTGCTGCGTCAGCGCGGCGCGGCGCTCAGCGCGCACCTGCCAGGCCGGCGTGTTGGCGGTCAGGCTGCCCGGCGCGAATTGCAGTTCCACGATCAGCGTCTCATCTTCCCCCAGGTTGTGGGCCGTCACACTGGTCGTCGCGACGCCGGTGGTCACCACTCCGTCGTGTTCCTCCACCATGGCCGAGCCGAGCAGCCGCGCGCTGTCGGGGTAAGCGAACGTGACGGTGCTGCTGTCAATGGCGTAGTCGTGCTCGTCGGGCAGCGCCTGCCAGCGCAGCACATCGGCGGCGGCTGTCTTTTGCGCCACACCCAGTGCGCGGTAGGTCAGCGTGAACTCGTGGGTCGCGTCCGAGGTCGGCGCGAAGTGCCAGGTGATGCGCAGCGGGTCAGTGCCGCGCACCTCCACTTGGCCGGGTTGGTCGCCCGGCGGCAGCACCGCGCCGTCTAGCCGGGCCTCGACGAACTGCAAGCCGTCGGTCAGGTCGGCGTCTATCTCGCGGTTGACGAACGTGAACGGCCCGCCGGTGTAGACGAACACGAGCGTCTCGGTCACCAGCACGCTGCCGTCGGCCTGGGCCGTCACGGCCACATCAAACCGTTGGGCGCGCGCGTCCTTCGCCGCTGCGACCGGCGCGGCCAGCCCGGCCAACAACCCCGCGGCCAGCCATATACCCAGCAACCAGCGCGTGAGAGTCTTGACTACCATGGTGCCTTCTCCTTGGGCTCCGGCGGCTAGGTGTCGGTTTAGGCCATTGACGCGAGCGGGATATGCGTGGGCGTGTGGCCCAGCCCCCGTCTGCCCCCTTTGTCTGGCCGGAGTGTTAGTGTGAGTCTAGGGCACGCCCGCCCGCCGCGCCTGACTTAGACTGGACGTTTGACCCCATTCCGGACGCGGCCGATGTCAGTTCCGCCGCCGCCCCAGAAAACGCCGGTTTTTCATCCAATTCTGCCCCAGCCCGCGCTCGTCAGCCGCGCCGCGCGCCAGGTGCCGTTCGTCACCGGCAGCGCCGATACCTACCTATTGCCAGAGCAGTTTTCAGCCGACAATTGCTACCTAAGCGATCTGGATAACCTCGGCCTCTCTGAGGTGCTCCGGCTGGTGACGTGCGCTGGCTCACCTGCGCCGCCTGCGGCCGGGTGATGTGGTCCGCCTTGCTGGCTGAATGAACGGCTAGGGCGCAATCGCCTCAATATTCCACAACTCCGACTCCGACACGCCGTCGACCACGTAGCCGGTCACGCCCGCGCGCGCCAGCCCGGTGCGCGGCCACCAGACCAGCGGCAGCGCCGGCAGGTCTTGGGCGAATAGCTCGGCCGCCGGCGCCTGGGCCGCCTGGGCGCTGGCGGCCTCCAGCACCACCTGCGCCGTGCGGCAGGCCGCATCGAACTCAGCGTTAGCATAGCCGCTGGCGTTGGCCCCGGCCGGGTTATCGGCGCTGGCAATCTGGTCACTGAGGAACAGCGCGCACGGCGGCCACAGCCCCGACTCCCAGGTGATGAGCGCCAGGTCAAACCGCCCCCCAAAGATCACGCCGTCTGGCCAGTCGCCGGCCATCTCGCCGCGCGTCAGCGGCTGCACCGTCACCCGCACGCCGCAATTGGTTTGCAGTTGCGCCTGCACCGCCGCCAGCAGCGCTAACACGTCGGCGTTGTCCTGCGGTCCGCCCGCCAGCGTGAGCGTCAGCGGCGCGCCGGCTTTGTCTACAACCCCATCGCTATCCGTGTCGGTCCAGCCGGCCTCGGCCAACCCGGCGCGGCCCTGGGCTGGGTCAAAGGGGTACAGCGTGTCGCCCACCGCCGCATCGCGCCGGTAGCTGTCGCCTGCCGCCAGCCCCGGCACCGGGGCCAGCGCCGCCCGGTCGAGGCACTGCGCCAGCGCCGCGCGCACCAGCCGGTCGGCCACCGCCGCCGAACCGGCACTGACGTAGTCCGGCGCGGCGGCCAGGCCAAAATGCAGCAGCGTCAGATTCGGGCCGCGCACGACCTGGGCGCTCAATCCGGCGGCGGTCGCCTCACCCGCCAGCGCCGTCAGGCCGGGACCGGACGGCGCCAGGTCGCACGTGCCGGCCGCCAGCGCCGCCAACTGCGCCGCCGCGTCCGGCAAGAAGCGATAGATCAGCCGCTCGACGCGCGGCAGCCCTTCGGCCGCGCGCCAATAGTTGGGGTTGCGCGTCAGCGTCAATTGCTCGCCCGGCGTCCAGGCCTCGACCACGAACGGCCCCCAGCCTAGCGGGGCGCGTTTAGCGGCCTGGCTGTCGGCGATCTCGCCAGGGGTCAGGCCATTGAATTGGTGTTGGGGCAGCGGCGGCCAAAAGTGGGTGAAGTACAGCGGTGCAAGAAAACCGGGCAAGCCGGTCCAGACGACAGTGGTCTCGTCCGTTGCGCTGTAGTCGGCAGTGCGCTCGGCCACCGCGCGCAGCGGGTCTTGCGCGTCCACGTTGCCCCCTAGCGTGTAGGCGAACACGGAGTCGGCCGCCGTCAACGGCGCGCCGTCGCTCCAGGTGAGGCCCGGTTTGAGGTGAAAGGTGACCACCGCCTGCGGCAGGTCGGCCGGCTGATCGCCGGTGTAGGTCCACACCGCGCCCGTGGCGTCCAGCAGTTGCAAGCCCTCGGCCAAAGGCAGCACCCGGTCGAGCGCATCCACCACCAGCGCGCCGGGGGCCACGCGCACGGTCCCTAAGACTGCGCCACCGTTGGCTGGCGTTGGATCGTCGGTCAGCACCGGCGACCAACCGGCGTTGGTTGTGTCCAGCGGCCCGTCGTACACCGCCGCCAGGATGTGCGCGCGCCCCGCCTCTGGCCGCGCATAGCGGTACAGCGACTGCGGCTCACTCGCCAGGCAGATGACCAACTGCGCGGCGCGGGCGGGCAGGGGTGTAGCCCTGAGCGTAGCCGTCGCTGCTGGTGTGGCGGTCTGCGCCCGCGTGCTCGTTGGCGCAGAGACCGTCATCGCCCCGGCCGTTGGCGTCCCCACCACCGGCGGCGGCCCGCCGCAACTCGCCAGGGCCACAGCCATGATTAGGCCGCCTGCCTTTGCCCTTAACGCCCGCTGCGCTCGACTGCCACCGCCACCCGGGTTCTCCCCAAACCCCATTCGTGCAATTCGTGTAATTCGTGGCAAAGGTTTTACGGTGTCAGTGTTAGCTGGTCCTCAGCCCCGGCCTCAATCGTCCCCCGGCTCCACAGCATCGGGTGATACTGAATCAGCCGCCACGCGTCCGCGAAGTCGATGTAGTGCGGCGCATACGCGTGGCCCGACTGGCCGGTAGTGTGGATCGTCAGCGACTGGTCGAGGTTGCTCAGGTCCACGATCATGCGCATCGATGGCCCGCTGCCAACCGCGAAGGTGTTAATCGTCGGGTCGTCGTCGTCGCGCCACAGGCCGCCGCCCGTCGCGTTGACGATAGACGAGCCGCCCGCCGCCGCGTACGGCCCGCGATTGAAGAGCGCCTCAATCGGCCCCACGCCCGACCGGCCCAGCGTCTCGTTCTCAAAGGTCATGGTGTGCAAGCGCCCCCACGTCCAGGCGGTGGCGTCGCCGCCCAGGGCCGTCGCCAGCGCAGCGTAGCCCTCGGTGAAGGCCTGGCGCAAGATGTCATCGCGTTGCTCCACGGCGGGCGTCAACTGGCTGTCCCACCAGCCGTCGGTCGGTTTGGCTAGCAGGTTGGTCAGCGTCACCCAGTTGTCCGCGCCGCCGCCGGCCGCGTAGCCTTCCGGCAGGTCGTCGTTGAACGTATCGGCCACCAGGTGATTGAGAAAGCTCATGTAGATCGCGGCCGGCTGCGAGTCAATCGTCTGTTGAAAATCCCAGCCGCGCAGTTGGTCGAGCGCGGCGTTCAGCTTGGGGTCGTCAAAACTCACCGCCAGCAGGTAAGGCACAATCGCCTGCGCGCCCAGGCTCAGGTCGTCGCCCTGCATCTGCTGGATGTAATCAAGCGAGATTTTTGGCTGGGCCTCGATCAGGTTCACGATGCGCTGGGCGCGGTAGCCGGGGTCCCAGTCCGTTGAGACCAGGTAGGGGTAGTCTGGCCCCACCACGGCGTTGTTGGCCGTGGCGATGTAGCCCTGCGGCGGGTTGTAGCTATAGGGCAGCTCGTCGAACGGAATGTAGCCGGTCCACTCGTAGGCATCGGTCCAGCCCGGCACCGGCAGCGTGCCATCACCCGCCGCGCGGATGGGCACCAGCCCCGGCATCTGGTAGCCGATGTTGCCGTCCACGTCGGCGTAGATCATGTTCTGCGATGGCGCGGCGAAGTCGCGCAGCGCCGCGCGAAACTCGTCGAAGTTCTGCGCCAGGTTGTATTTGAAGACCGCCTGGAACAAGTTGTTAGGCTCCAGCGCCGTCCAGCGCAGTGCCAGCGCATACTGGCTGCCGGCCTCTAGCCCGGCCTGCGTGGCGAAGTCTTCTAGCCCGTAGACCTCGGTGATGATCGGCCCGTGCCGCGTGCGGCGGATGGTCACGGTCTCGCTCGCGCCGCCCAGCACCTGGATCGTTTCGTCGTGCACGTCCATATCCACCCAGGCCCCGTTGACCTCGTACTGGTTGGGGTTGGCCGGGTTGATCTTTTCGATCACCAAATCCTGCACATCCGGGTTGACGTTCGTGAAGCCCCAGGCGATGCGGTTGTTGTGGCCGATGATGACGGCCGGCACGCCCGCGAACGAGAAGCCGCGCACGTCGTAGGGGCAGGCGGCGCTCACCGGCTGGCAGTGCAGCCCAATCTCATACCAGATCGAGGGCAGCCGCAGCCCCAGGTGCGGGTCGTTGGCCAGCAGCGGCTTACCGGTGGTCGTCCGGCTCCCGGCGATCACCCAGTTGTTCGAGCCGATGCCCTCAAAGTAGCCGCCCAGCGTCTGGTTCACCGCCGCCAGTTGCGTGTGCAGCCCGTTCAGCGCGGCGGCTCCGCCGGCTGGGTCGGGCACAATCACCGGATGCAGGCTGTTGAACACCGGCGGCATGTACTCGGCCGTCTTCTCCGGCCC
>JBBRZY010000390.1:0-5194 GCA_038252885.1 Anaerolineales bacterium
CACGCCATCGCGGCCGAGTTCCGCCCGCTGTCCGTCTACCTCGGCCTGGGCGCGGCCGTCGTCGGGCTCTTCATCCTCGCCGTCGGCGCACTGCGCGCCCGCCGCGCCGCAGGGCGCGCCTGATGGCCGCCCGCCGGCTGCAATCCTCCGAGTGGCGCTGGGTCGTGGTCTTCGCCGCCGCCGTCATGGCTTTTACCAGTTTGCCATACGCGGTGGGCTGGGCGTCGCAGCGCGCTGGCTGGCAGTTCAGCGGCTTTCTGGTGGCTGTGGAGGACGGCAATGCCTACCTGGCACGGATGCGGCAGGGCGCCGAGGGCCAGTGGCTCGACACGCTGGCCTTCTCCACCGAGCCGCAGACGGGGGCGTTTTTGTATCCGGTGCTGCATCTGCTTGGCGCGCTGGCCGGCCGCGATCCGCTGGCCGAGATCGTGGTCTACCATGTCGCGCGGGTGCTCGCCGGCATTTTGCTACTCGGCGTCAGCTATGCCTTCGTCAGCGCCTTCGTGCCAGAGGTGCGCTGGCGGCGGCTGGGACTCGTCCTTATCGCGCTCGGCGGTGGGCTGGGTTGGCTGCTAACCGTTGCGCTCAAGGACCCGCTCTTCGGCGCGCTGCCGCCCGACCTCGTCTTGCCCGAAGCCTTTAGTTACTTGATCCTCTTCAACTATGTGCACCTGGCCCTGTCGCGCGCATTGCTGCTGTTGGGTCTACTGGCCTACTTGCGCGGACGCGGCGGTTGGGCGGGGCTGGCGCTCTTGGCCGCCGGGCTGGCGCAGCCGCTCGCCATCGGCGTGGCCTGGGCGGTGATGGGCGCGCACGTGGCGCTGGGCTGGCTGCTGCGCGGGCGCGTAGCCGGCTGGGACTGGCAAGCTGATCTCAAAACTGCGGCACTTGCCGGGGCCATCAGCGCGCCCTTGCTGGCTTACGTGACGCTGGCCCTCCGGCTCGATCCAGTCCTGCGGCAATGGCTGGCGCAAAATGTCCTACCGTCGCCGCCGCCGCTGCACTACTTGCTGGCCTACGTAGCGCTGCTCCTGCCGGCGGTGGTGGGTATGCGCGCCCTGTGGCCGCGCGCGCCGCGCCCGGCCGCGCTGGCCGCCGCCTGGATAGTGCTGGCCTTCGTGCTCGCCTACCTGCCGCTGCCGCCGCAGCGCCGCTTGCTAGAGGGAGTGCAGTTGCCACTGGTGGCGCTGGCCGTCGTCGGACTGGGCAGCCTGGCGGTGCGCTGGCGGCGACCCGCCACCGTGGCCGTGCTAGCCCTCAGTTTGCCGACGACGCTCCTGCTGTGGCTGGGGGCATTGTCAGCGGCGCGCTACGTGGCGGCGCCTGTCTTCCTGCCGCCCGATGAAGTGGCGGCCTTCGCCTGGCTGCGCGCCCATGCCTCGTCCGCCGACGCTGGTCTAGCGGCATACGCCACCGGCAACGCGCTCCCGGCTTATACGCCGTTGCGCGCCTACATCGGCCATGGACCCGAGACGGTGTACTTGGCCGACAAGCGCCCGCAGGTCGCCGCGTTCTATGACGCCGCCACGCCCGACACCATCCGGCGCGATCTGCTGCGCACGGCTGGGCTAACCTACGTGCTCCTTGGCCCCAACGAGCGCGCGCTGGGCGCGTTCGACCCGGCGACTGCTGGCTACCTCGACCTACGCTTCACCTCCGGCGATTTCGCCGTCTACGCGGTGGTCGCGCCATGATCGGCCCACCCGCCGGCTACATCGCGCCGCGCGCTGGCTGGCCGCCGCCGCGTTGGTTGGTCAACACCTGGCCCTTCTTGGTTGTCATCACCGCGCCGCTGATCTTGTTCTTTCCGTTCCTCATCGGCCAGAAGATTCTTTATTGGGGCACGCCGCTGTTGCAGTTCTACCCCTGGCGTGATTTGGCGCTGGAGCTGGCGCGCACCGGCCACCTGCCGTTGTGGAATCCTTACCTCGGCAACGGCGCGCCGCTGTTGGCGAACCATCAGTCCGCGCTGCTCTATCCCCCCAACTGGCTGGCGCTGCTCCTGCCGCTAGACCTGGCCTCCAGTTGGCTGGCGGCGCTGCACCTGGCGTGGGCGGGCGTGGGCCTGGTGTTGCTGGCGCGGGCGCTGGGTCTCTCGGCGCTGGGCCAGGCGGTGGCCGGGTTGGCGTTTGGCCTGTCGCAATACCTTGTGGCCCGCGTCGGCTTCTTCAGCATCAACGCGACGGTGGCGTGGCTGCCCTGGCTGGTGTGGGCAGTGGAATTGCAACTCCGCGCGGCCCATTGGCGGCGCGCCCTGGCCTGTGCCTGGCGGCTTGCGCTTTTCGGCGCGCTGCTGTTGCTGGCCGGCCATGCGCAGACGGCCTGGTACGCGCTGCTGCTGGCCGGGCTGTGGGCCGCCTGGCGCGTGCTCACCACCCGCCGTTTGCGTTCGCTGCGTGGCGCGGCCCTGGCGGCCAGTCTGGCGGGCGCGCTGGTGCTCGCAACAGCCGTCGCCGCGCTGCAACTGCTGCCCACCGCCGAGCTTCTGCGCCAGTCGCCGCGCGCGGTGGCCGCCGACCACGACTTTGTGATGACGTACTCCTATTCGCCTTGGCGCTTGCTCACCCTGCTGGCTCCGGACCTGTTAGGCAACCCGGCGCAGGGCAACTACATTGGTTACGGTAACTACTGGGAAGACGCTGACTATGTGGGCGTACTGCCGCTGCTGTTAGCGCTGTTCCTGCTTGTGCCAGTCGCGGCGCGCGCGCTGTGGCACACGCTGCGGCGACTGATCCTCGTCGCGCCGGGTGCGCCCGAAGCCGAGCGTGGGCTGCCACTTTTCTTGGGTGCGGTCGGCTTCGTAGCGCTGCTGTGGGGCCTGGGCCGCAATACGCCCATCTTCCCGTGGCTGTACGACCACGTGCCGACCTTCAACCTCTTTCAAGCGCCTACGCGCGTGCTGGTCTGGCTGGTCTTTGCGTTGGCGCTGCTGGCCGGTCTGGGCGTGGATCGCTGGCGCGCGCCTTCCGGTAGGGCGCTGTACTGGACCCGCCTCGGCACCATGGGGGCGCTAACGCTGATCATCAGCGGCGTGGTCGGGGCGCGCCTGTTAACGGGTGACACGGCCCTGGCCGCCAACGTGCGTGGCCTGTCGCTGGCGATGGCCTCGGCCGGTGTGTTCCTGCTGGCCTGTGGCGGGCTGTCGCTGCTTAAGCCATACCTGCCGCCGCGCGTGTGGGGTGGGGCGGTGGTGCTGCTGGTCGCGCTAGACTTGTTAGTGGCCGGGCGCGGCCTCAACCCTGGCGCTGATCCGGCGGCCTATCGCCAGCCTGGACCCGCGACCGCCGAGTTGGCGGCCTTGCTGGACGGCCATCGTTTGTGGTATCCGCCCAGCGACGAAGAGCGCGTGAAGTTCAGCCGCTTTCTGTCCTTAGCCGACTTTGGCCCGCCCGCCACCGCCCTGGCCCTACGCGCTGCGCTCGTGCCCGATGTCGCCGTGCTCGACCGGCTGCCTTCGGTCAACAACTACGATCCGCTCGTCAGTGCGCGCTACGCCGCCTTGGTAGAAGTGGTGGGGGCGCACACCACGCCCAACCTGCTGCAGCTGATGGATGTATCGATCATCGCCAGCACGACCACGCGGCGCGGCTGGGAACTGGTCGCCACCGATCGGGTGGCCGGCGTGGGCTTTTATCGCGTGCCGGGCGCGCCGCAGCGCGTGTGGATCGTGCCGGCAGCCCGCACCGTGCCCAACCTGGCGGCGGCTCGGCTGGCGCTGGCCGCGCCCGACTTCGATCCGGCCCAATTCGTCATTCTGGAAGATGGCCCGGTCGATCCGCCCGCGCCCGCCATTTCTTTGACACCCTCTATCAACGCCGTTACAATCCCCGTCATCCTGGCTGAGCCGGGCTGGGTGGTGCTATCCGATACCTATTATCCAGGCTGGACCGTAACGGTAGACGGCCAGCCGGCTGCGCTGATGCCTGCCAATATCGCCTTTCGCGCCGTGGCCGTGCCGGCCGGGGCGCATACCGTGGTGTTCGACTATCAACCGCGCAGTGTGGCCGTGGGTGGCGCGGTGACGGCGGCGGCCCTGCTGATCTGGCTGGCCGTCGGGTTAGTGGTGCTCGTCAACCGGCGGCGTCATGCCTAAGCTGTCCACCTGGCTCTCGCCCACCGGCGTGGTCGGGCTGGTCCTGGCGGTCTACCTGGGCCTGGTGCTGGCCGGTGCGCGCGGCGACCCGCTGGCCTTCGTCCGGTTGGGGGATGGCTTCGCTCACGGCGAGCCGGTGGGGGCACAGGGCTACGACGGTCAGTTCGCATACTGGCTGGCGCGCGATCCGCGCCCCACCGTCGCGGCCCCTCACCTCGATGTACCCGCCTATCGCTACCAGCGTCTGCTCTATCCGTTGCTGGCCTGGGCGCTGGCCGCCGGGCAGGCCGCCGCCGTGCCGTGGACCCTGTTGCTGGTAAATGTGGTGGCGCAGTTGGCCGGCACGCGGCTGCTTGAAAGCTGGCTGGTCACCCACAGCGTCAGCCGTTGGTACGCCCTGACTTACGGGCTATGGGCCGGCCTGGTCATGGCAGTGCGGCTCGACCTGACCGAGCCGTTGGCCTATGCCTTGGCGGCGGCGGCGCTACTGGCGCACCAGCGGGGCCGCGTGCGCTGGTCGGCGTTGGCGGTCGGCCTGGCCCTGTTCGCCAAGGAGACCGTGCTGGCCTTCTGGCTGGCGCTCATCGTGTCGGCGCTCTTCCGGCGTGAGTGGCGGGCGCTGGGCATTTATGGGCTGGCGGCGCTGCCCTTTGCTGTATTCCAGGGATTGCTATTTCAGTGGTTCGGCTCGTTAGGGTTGGGCTCCGGCGGCTACCTGGCTACGCCCTTCGAGTGGGTGCCCTACCTGGGGCTGTGGCGCATCGCCACAGTCAGCCTGCCGGCGCTAGTTCTGCTGGGAGCGCTGCTGGTGCCCCTCATTGTTGCGCCGAGCGTTTGGGCGATCTTCGCCGCCGTGGGGCGCGTGGCGCAGCGCGATTGGGGGCCGGTGGTCTGGGCGCTGGGTGCGAATGCCGCGCTGTTGGTCGTTGCGCCGTTCTCGACCTTTCGTGAGCCGCTGGGCATCATTCGGCTGGCGACGGGGTTGGTGTTAGCGACGGTAATGTTTGGGGCGCAGCGCCGTTCGCGCCGGGTGTTGAACTACAGTTTGTTTTGGCTGGCGGCCCTTGCGTTCGCCATCCGCGAGTGATTGGTTGCCATGAC
>JBBRZY010000391.1:0-5192 GCA_038252885.1 Anaerolineales bacterium
CGGGCTGTCTCAACCGGGCGAGTCAGGCGGCCACTTGAGTGGCCGGCGACCCAACAGGAAACGCGGGAAACGCAGCGGGGCCAGCGCCGACGGACGCGGTGCGCCGCGCCCTCGGCGGCCAACTGGCTGCGGTCGGCCGCGTGAAGCGCGGATACAGGTGGAGATACAAGGAGGCGGCTTTGAAATCCAAGTGGGAACGCCAGCGGCCGTCGCGGCCAGGCTCGCTGGGCCACCAGCTGCTCCAGGTGCTACAGGCGGTGTTCCAGCCGGGCACGTCGCGGCACGCTGCCAAGCAGCGCGGCGAGGCCGAGGTGCTGATCTTCGGCAAGGAGACCATGCGCAAGTACACGACGCAGGTCTTCGAGCTGGCCGCGTTCGTCCGCGCGCATGCCCCGGAGTGCCGGCAGCCCGAAGCCATCACCCCGGCGCTGTGCGCGGCCTTCATTGAAACGCTAGTGGGGCGCGGCCTGGCCGGCGGCACGCTGGGGCGTTACATGGCCTTCATCCGTAAGCTGGACCGGGCGCTGCGCCACCTGGGCCGGGTGCCGGACGATGCGCCGGCGCTGCTGCCGACGAAGGACAAGGGCGGCGCCTGGAGCTTCCGGGCCAACACCTCGACCCAGGCCTACAGCGAAACCCAGGCGCTGGAGATCCTGAATGAGATCCGCACGCGCGGTTCGCAGAAGTACCGCGTGGTGGCGGCGCAGGTGGTCGAGCTGATGCTGGCGACCGGGCTGCGGATCCAGGAGGCGGTTTATCTACGAGCCGAGACGATTGACCTTGCTGGCCGGCAGGTCCATTTGGTGAAGAACACCAGCCGGACGAAGGGCGGCAAGCCGCGCTCGACCGCGCCGTTCGATAACGAGTTCGACGACCTGATGGCCGAGCTCAAGCGCCAGGGCGACGCCAATCACGACGACTACGGCTGCGTCTTCCGCGATCGGGCCAGCCTGCCGGGACACGTCCGGGCCGAAATCCGGCGCGCCTGCCAAACGCTGGGGATCCAGCCGCTGGGTTCGCACGGCTTTCGCAAGCTCAACGCGCAAGCGATGTATGCGGCCCTGCGCGAGCAGGGGCTGGACGATGAGGCCGCCCGGCTGGAAGTGGCGCGGCATCTCGGCCATAACCGGGTGCGGGTGACGGTGCAGTCGTATGTGTCGGCGCAGCGGCAACGCGGTTGACGTGTAAACGACAATCGGCCGCCGCAGCGGTTGCGGCGGCCTCGCCTGAGCCTATAATCAAGCCGGCCAGCCACTCGCTGGCAGATGACGTTATCCATCAAGCCTGGTTACCGGATAAGCCTGTATGCCGAGTCTGGATGATTACCTGGCGCGCTGGGCGCGCCTGCATACCGACCGCAACCGCACCCGCTGGACGGCGGCAACGCAGCAGCGCGCCCCCCACAAACCGTTCCTGCTGCTGGCGGTGACCGACCTGATCGCCAACGGCAAGCTGACGGCCAACTTCATCCAGTTCACGCCCGAGCTGCGCGATGCCTTCGACCTGTACTGGACGCGCTGCTTTGGCCTGGAGCGAGCGCGCGGTAACCCGGTCCTGCCCTATTTCCACCTGCGCAGCGATGGTTTCTGGCACTTGCTGCCGGTGCCGGGCCAGGAAGCGGCCTTGGCCCAACTGCGGCAGGTGAGCGCGATCACGCAGTTGAAGGCCCTCGTCTTGGGCGTGGCGCTCGACCCGGCGCTCTACGACCTGCTTGGCAGCGCGGCCAGCCGGGCCGAGCTGCGGCGTGTCTTGCTCGAAACCTACTTCACGCCCGACGCCCGCGCGCGGCTGATGGAGGCCGCGCAGCTGGTCGGCGACACGCTGCAATATGGACAGCGGCTGCTGGGGCGGGTCCACGAACGCTTTGCGCTGGAAGCGCCGGCGGCCGATCAGCAGTACCGGGTTGAAGCGCGTTCGGTCACCTTCCGCTGCATCGTGACCGAGGCCTATGCGCACGCCTGCGCCTTGTGCGGCGTCCGCCTGCTTACACCCGAAGGGCAGACGGCCGTCGAGGCTGCACACATCGTCTCCTGGCGGGAGACGCACAACGACGATCCCCGGAACGGCCTGGCGCTGTGCGGTCTGCATCACTGGACGTTCGATGCGGGGCTGGTGACGGTGGAGCGCGGTTACACCGTGAGGGTGTCGCCGGTGGTGCGTGACGAAGATGGCAGCGTCGCCCTGCGGCAACTCGCGGGGGGCGGCCTGCGACTGCCCTCCGACCCGGACCTGGCGCCGGCGGCCGAGGCCCTGGCCTGGCACGCCGACCACGTGTTCCGCTCCAGTGCCACCCGGCGCCTCGTATGACGGCGCGTTGTTGATGGCCGGGTTAATGGGGCGGGAGCTGGCGATGGGGTAGGCGCGGTGGGGAGCCGATTGATGGGCTGCGCGACCCGTCCGTGACCGCTGGGCCGCCCCGGCCGAAGCGTGACAGCGTCGCTCCGCACCGCCTCGGAGTGTCAATGCAAATTTGCATCTGGCGACCCTGCACCGGGTGAAGGGGCTGGAGTTCGCGCATGTGCTCATTGCCAGTGTGAACGACGGCGTGATCCCGCTTGAATCAAATCACCCCGACACCGAGGCCGAGGTGGCCGAAGGCGAGCTGCGCGAGCGCTGCTTGCTGCACGTGGCGGCCACGCGGGCGCGGGACACCTTGACAATCACCAGCCATGGCCAGCCGAGCCGGTTGTTGCCAGTCTAGGCGTCAGTCATTGGACAGAAGGGGAGCACTGCATGATTGAGATAACGCCGCCGGTGATCGCCCGCGCCCAGGGCTGCTGGCTTGGCCAGTTGGCCGGCGACGTGTTGGGCAGCCTGGTGGAGTTTCGGTCGCCAGACGACATTCGCCGCCAGTATCCCGATGGGGTGCGCGCGCTGGCCGATGGCGGCACGTGGAACACGCTGGCCGGCAAGCCGACCGACGACTCCGAGATGGCCTTGGCCCTGGCGCGCACGCTGGTGCGCGATGGCCGTTACGAAGTGCCGTCCGTACGCGCCGCCTACGTGGATTGGCTGCATTCCGATCCCTTTGACCGCGGCAGTGCCGTCTCGGCTGGCCTATCAGGGCGGCCAAGCACCGCCAGCCAGGCCAACGGAGCGCTCATGCGCATTAGCCCGCTGGGGATCTTCTGCGCCCGGCGCGATCCGGACCAGGCGGCGGCCTGGGCGGAGGCAGACGCCCGCCTGACGCACCCGCATCCGGTTTGTGTTCAGGCCAATGCGTTGTTTGCGGTGGCGCTGGCGCATGCCATTCGCACCGGCTGCGATGGCGCGGCCCTCTACCAGCATATCCTGGAACGGGCCGCAGACCTGCCGGTGGCTGCTTCGCTGCTGGCGGTCATTCGCGACGCGGCCGCAGCGCCGCCGGCGGACTATATGCACCAGCAAGGCTGGGTGCTCATCGCCCTTCAAAATGCCCTGTGGCAACTGCTGCACGCGCCCACCCTGGAAGCCGGGGTCGTGGACACGGTGATGCAGGGCGGCGACACGGATACCAACGCCGCCATTGCCGGCGCGCTGCTTGGGGCGGTCTACGGCCGGGAGGCGGTGCCGGCCCAGTGGGCTGACCGGGTGTTGAACTGCCGGCCGAGTGCCGGTGACCCGCGCGTCCAGCGGCCCCGGCCCGAGCGCTTCTGGCCGGTGGACGCGCTCGAGTTGGCCGGGCAGTTGGTGGACGCCTGACCCTCGACCGACGAGTTCAATCCGCGGTGGTTCACCTCGGGAAGCACGGGCCGGTCTGGCCTAGCGCGCTGTCTCGCGCGCCAACGTATCGGCCCGTTGCCCCTCATCTGGCCGGTCAGCCTCATCCTTCAAACAGTGCCATTCAATTCTGTGCCGTTCCTGAGCCTGCAGGATCGCTTGCCATAGATCAGCGTGCTTCACCGGTTGTCCATCCTTCTTCTGCCAGCCATTGCGCGCCCATGCCCGGATCCACTTCTCAGCGCCCTGCGCCACATAATCCGATGGCGTGTACACGTGCGCGGCGGCGCCGGCCGGTAGCGCCGCCAGGCCGCGTACGACAGCGAGCAGGTGCAGCCGATTGGCGGACGTCTGCTCCTCGTGACCGGTGAGTTCCAGCGTCCCGTGGCCATCGCGAACAACGGCTGCCCAGCCGCCTGTGCCGATTGCGCCCAGGCAGGAAGCTCCTACGAAGATATGGGTCGCGGTCTGGTCCGTGGTAGGAAAGGTGGGGCGGGGGATCGCCCGGACCGACAGCCGGTCAACCTCTTCGTTGTAACGGTCGCCGGCATGACCTTTGACCCAGATCCACTCCACCGTGTGGCGTTGTAGCACGGCATCGAGTGCTTCCCATAATTCGCGATTGGCGACTGGCTGCTTGTTGGATGTGCGCCAGCCCTTCACCTTCCAGCGGGCGAGATACTCGGTGACGCCTTTCTGAACGTAGATCGAGTCAGTGTGCAGCCGCACTTGGCACGGGCGCGAAAGTGCTTGGAGACCACTCAGCGCCGCTTGTAGCTCCATCCGGTTGCTGGTAGTTTTGGGATAGCTGCCGGTCAAGGGTTTCTGGTGGGTGCCGAAGATGAGCAGCGCCGCCCAGCCGCCGGGACCCGGGTTTGGGTCGCAGGCGCCGTCAGTGTATAGGGTGACCGCCGGGATGGCTGCAGAATCTGTCATTTGGTCGTAATATGCGGCGGGATCCATGCTGGCTGACGCCAACCACCCAGCAGCCGACATGGCGGACTACCCTAAGCCGATTCAGTTGTTTAGCTATTTCGCTAAATATCTTAATCGGCCTGGATTGTACTGCGGGCCTGTGACATGCTCAACACGCGGAACCGCCACCAGCCCTGGCTGCTTCAGAGCATGGTACGCCGGCACCCGGCCGTCGATATGTCGCTGCTAGGAGGATTGCCCGATGGTTAGAGTCAACTGGACCGACTTGGTTGATCGTCAACTGCAGACCGCCACCGGCGCGCCGTTCACAGTCGTGCGCGTTTCCGCCACGCATGTGGCTGTCCGCCCCAAAGGCGGCCGGCGTGACTACGCCCTCTCCATCCCGCGCGAGCTCGAGCCGGCCGTGGGAGTCTATGCCGCCGGGAACCTGCCCGCGCCGGCCGAACTTCGCCGCTTGGGTGTGCGCCCCGTGCTGACCTCGTACGCCTGGGGCATTTTGAAGGCCGTGGTGCAGGACGGGATTGGGGTGCGCGCGGTCAAGCGGACTAAACTCAAAG
>JBBRZY010000392.1:0-5186 GCA_038252885.1 Anaerolineales bacterium
CTTCTGACAAGCGGTGTTAATTGTTAAGTACATCATCTTAATTATAGCAGACGACGCCTAACCGACCGCCAATAGCTCGTCGCCGACGTCGATGGTCACCGGCTCGGCCTCGTAGGTGCAGTAGTAGCCGCGCAGGCCGTGGTCGAGGAATTGCAGCGCGGCCTTGATGTCTTCGGCGGCGGTCGAGCGCGTGGCGTAGTGGCTGAACTCGACGCACGGCAGGTCAACGCGCACCTGCCCCAGCGCCACCAGCGCGCCCGTCGCTGCGCGGCGCACGACCAACCCGCCGGCCACGGCCGCCAGCGGCACAGGGCCGACCGCCGCCACCAGGATGTTCTCACCGGCGCAGCCGTCGACCAGGTGGGCGCCGTAGCGGGCGCGCATTTGGTCATAGTGGCCGGTAAAGCCGACCGACAGGTCGTTGACGCCCTCGGCGTTGCGGGTGAGCGGGTGCTGGGCGTTATGCACGTCGAGCAGTGTGCCGCCGTCATCGGCGCGGGCCAGCGCGCCGTCGCGTGTGATGGTCAGCGCGTCCACCGCCAGCAGCGGGGCCGGGTCGTAGACGCGGTTGGGCTTCTCGCCCAGCTTGAGGGCCGAGCGTTGAATTTGCAGCCGGACGATCTGGCCAAGCGATTTAAGGTTCAGCGGTGTGGTTTCCATGTCTTGATTTCCTTGATCTCCTTGTCATTTCGAACCCGCCTCAGGCCCTTGGCCCTAAAGCGCCCTAAGCGCGGGTGATAGCGAAGCACCCTTTATGGGGAAATCTCACCTTGAGTCCACAATGGCATCAGAAGCCATCAAGCAGAGCACAGGTGTCTGGATATTCCGCCGGTGAGATTCCTCACCCCGCCAACGACGCCGGGTAGCAACACCGCCGTGCGCGGGGGTTCGGAATGACAGTAACTGGCGGGGTTGGTCGGTGCAGCCCCAGGTTGAAATTGCCCCTCGTTCAGTCGCTCAGTCGTTCCAGGCCAGCACTACGCCGGTGTCTTTGGTGACGCTCAGGCCCTCACGGCACTCGCAGCACCTGGCTGACGAAGGCCAGCATGGCGGCGTTGAACTGTTCCGGCCTTTGCAGCGGCGCGAAGTGGCTGACGCCTGGCAGGCCGACGAACTCAGCGCCGGGAATGCCGGCGGCGATGTACTCGGCGTGGGCGCGCGTGATGAACTCGTCGTGCGCGCTGAGCACGGAGACGACCGGCACCCGCACCTCCGCCAAATCGGCGGCGGTGTAATTGGGCTCGTTTTGCTGCATCAGCCCGACCGCCTCAAAGAACGGCTGCCACTGGTCCGGCGTGGCAGAGAGCTGGGCGTAATCCTGCTTATGCCGGCTGAGGCAGCGGCCGATAACCGGGGTAAACACAAACTCTTTCGCGCCGCTCGGGTCCAGGTTGCAGGCAAAGAAGAACACGCCGGCCACCCGGTCAGGAGCACGCTTGGCGACCATCAAAGCGACGACCGCGCCATCGCTCCAGCCCACCAGCGCGGCGCGTTCCAGGCGCAGGTGGTCCCTCACGGCCAGCACGTCGCCGGCCATGGTCGCGTAGTGGTAGGGGCGCCCGTCGGTCGTGCTGCGGCCATGGCCCCGGCTGTCGATGACGATGGCACGGTAGCCCTGCGCGGTGAGCGCCGGCACCTGGTAACCCCAATTGCCGCTGTTGCCCAGCCCGCCGTGCAGCAAGATTACTGGCGCGCCGGCCCCAAAGGCCGCGTACCAGACGCGCGCGCCGTCGTGGTCAACGTAGCCCTGATCGGGCGTGCTCGGCAGGGGCTGGGCGCCTTCAGCTTCAAACCGGGTCAGGTCGTCGTCGTGGGGGTCCATAGTAATCTCCTAGATACGCCGGCCTTGCACCGTCACGCGGAGCGCGCGCAGGCTAGCGGCCCAACAGCCGCGCCGCCAGCCGCTGCGTGAGCGCCTTGGTGTCGGTGGCTTCGATACCCACCGGGCCGACGCAGGCCGGGCAGCCGTCGCGGCAGCCGCAGTCGCGCACCAGGTCGTGCGCGCCGTCCAACAGTTCCAGGTGCAGTTCGTACAGGCGCTCGGCGAAGCCCAGCCCCTCGGGTACGCGGTCGTAGAGCGTGATGGTCGGGGCTTTGGTCTCGCGCGCGCGGTTCTCGCTCAGCACGCCCAGGTCGCGCGGGTCGCACATCAGGAACAGCGGGGCCAGGTTGCCCAGCGCGTAGGCCAGCCCGCTCAGCGCCGTCTGCGTGCCGCGCCCGGCCTCGGCCCGCGTGTGGCAGGCGCGGCACAGCGTCTGCAAATTCTCCAACTCGTTCGCCAAGCGATAATTCTCGTTCAGGCCTGGAATGTAGCCGAAGGTGCGGAACGGCAGGACGTGATGCACGTCGTGCTGCCGGCCGGCAGCCGCCGACTCGGCCGTGCCGCACTGCACGCAGCGGAAGCGGTCGCGCGCGCGGGCGGCGTTGCGCTGAATCTCCCAGTTGGGGCCGTAATTGTTGGGGCCGACCAGGATGCCGTCTTCGGCCAGCGCGCGCACGGTGGCGGGCGGCAGCCACAGCCAATAGCCGGTGGTCTGAAATTGGTGCGGCGGCAGCGTGATCTCGCCGTAGCCGAGCGTCTCGTGCGTGTAGCGCCGCACCTGCCGGTACGAGGCCGCCTGCGAGGTGATCAATAGCTCGCCCCAGGCGCGGGCATGCGCCAGCGGGGCGGCCTCGCCAACCACGGGCGGCGGCGGCAGTTGGTCGAGGGGCGTATCCCAATCGTACTCGGCCGGGTCGGACTCGACCGCGTCGACCGCGTCGACCGCGTCGGCCGAGTCTTCCGGCGCGCTGGGCGGCTCGTGCGCGTCGTAGACGGTGACCACTTCCAGGTCGACCGCCTCGGCCGCCTGGGTGAAGTAATCCACCTCCTCGGCGTGGACGTGCGCCAGCCCGCCCTCCCAATCGAGTTGATCCACGACGTAGCTGCGGCCCTCATGCAGGTAGACCGCGCCGGTGTGCACCCGCACGGGGGCGGTGCCGCGATCCACCTCGCCGATGACGGTCGGCGGCTCGTCGCCGCCGCCGGCCTGGATGACGATCTGGTCGGCCCCGGCGGTGCGCAGCGAGACCTGGGCGGCCGGGTACTCGCCCGCCACCCAGCGATACTCGCCCTGCGACTCGTGCAGCGCGCCCTCCTCGGCCAGCGCGTGCAGCAGCTCGCCCACATCGCCGAACGCGCCGAAGCCCTCGTCCGTCACGAACGGCAGCTCGAAGGCCGCGCAGCGCAGGTGGTCGACCAGCAGCCCGAGGTTGTCCGGGTTGATGAGCGCGTGCTCGGGCGAGTGCTCGAAGATGTAGCGCGGGTGCGCGGCCAGGTATTGATCGAGCGGCGCGGCCGAGGCCACCAGCACCACGGCGCTGCTCTCGGCCCGCCGCCCGGCCCGCCCGGCCTGCTGCCCCAGCGACGCAATCGTGCCCGGATAGCCGGCGATGATGACCGCGCCCAACTGGCCGATATCCACCCCCAACTCGAGCGCGTTGGTCGCCACCACGCCGCGCACGCTGCCGTCGCGCAGCCCGCGCTCGATGGCGCGCCGCTCCAACGGCAAGTAGCCGCCCCGGTAGCCGCGCACCGCCTGCGGGTCGCGGCCGGCCTGCTGGGCCTCGTCGCGCACGTACATCAGCAGCACCTCGGTGGCGTTGCGCGTGCGGGCGAAGACGGCGGTCTGCACGTCGTCCGCCAGGAATTGGCCGGCCAGCTTCTGCGCTTCGAGCAGGTACGAGCGCCGCAGCCCGAGGGCCGGGTCGGTGATGGGCGGGTTGTAGACCAGGATGGACTTCTCGGCGCGCGGCGCGCCATCGGCCTCGGCCGGCACGAGCGTGACCGGTGCGCCGATGAGCTTTTCGACCAGCGCCTGCGGGTTGGCGATGGTGGCCGAGGCACAGATGAACTGTGGGGCCGAGCCGTAGAAGGCGCAGATGCGGCGCAGCCGCCGCAGCACGTTAGCCATGTGCGAGCCGAACACGCCACGGTAGGTGTGCACCTCGTCGAGCACCACGTATTGCAGGTTGGCGAAGAAGTCGGCCCAGCGCGGGTGATGCGGCAGGATGCCGGTGTGCAGCATATCGGGGTTGGAGATGACCACCCCACCCGCCTTGCGGACGGCGGGGCGCTGGCCCTGGGGCGTGTCGCCGTCGTAGGTGCGCACAGCCAGCACGGGGCCTTCGGGGTCGGTGGTCGCCAGCGCGGCCATGAACTGGGCCAACTCGTTAGCCTGATCCTGCGCCAGCGCCTTGGTCGGGAACAGGTAGAGCGCCCGCGCGCTGGGCTCGGCCAGCAGGGTATGCAACACAGGCAGGTTGTAGCATAACGTCTTGCCCGAGGCCGTGCCGGTGACAACGACGACGTTCTCGCCGCGCAGGGCGGCTTGCACCGCCTGCGCCTGGTGGGTGTAGAGCGTCTCGACGCCGCGCCGCGCCGCTGTGGCCGCCAGCCGGGGGTCGAGCGCCTCGGGCCACGGGCCGTAGCGCGCCGGCCGCGGCGGGAAGTTCTCCCAGGCGACGATGTTCTTCATGAAGTTCGGGTTGAGGCGCAGGCGCTCGAGGGTTTCCATGAGGGGGCTATGGTAACACGAGGGGGGGAAGAGCTTTGGCCCCGAATTTCACGAATGGGGATGGGCAACGCACGGGGTTGGCGGAGGTCGGTGCGGTTGGGAGGACCTCACCCCCGGCCCCTCTCCCACGGGGAGAGGGGTGCCCATGTGACCAGGAGAGGTTGTCATCGTCGTCATCTGCGCCAACGATGCCCACCAAAACGTCATGATTGTCATCCGCGCCAGCAATACCTTCGAGAACGTCATGATCGTCATCCGCGCCAGCAATACCTTCGGGAACGTCATGATTGTCATCCGCGCCAGCAATACCTTCGGGAACGTCATGATTGTCATCCGCGCCATCAATACCTTCGAGAACGTCATCTTCGTCATCGCCGTCATACAACTTGATTTCGCCGTCATTGCCGTCATTGCTGTCATTGCTGTCAGCGGCGGCGGCAGGCGCAGCGGGGCGGAGACTAGGCGGGTGATTGACATACCATTGGTTGTACAGAATAATTGTTCTACAAGCCAATACCTTCGCCAAAACGGGTGACGAAAAATGGGCTTTCCGAGTAAAGTTGACGTCTTCCAGGACAGCAACCTACTCAGGAAAGCCCATGCCCGAGATTTTAGCACTGTTACAAGTAA
>JBBRZY010000393.1:0-5185 GCA_038252885.1 Anaerolineales bacterium
GGCAACTATTGCCGGACCCGAACGCCCGCTTTTATTTGCGCCGTCACCGCTTGGGTTAGAATGTACCTCATCCGACCTGTGAGGCCCGTGCATTGACGAACCTGTTTGACTTCATCTCGATTCTCTACGTGCTCCGCAGCTTCGCCGTCATCGCGCGGCTGGTGCGCGGCTGGCGCAGCTTCTGGGACGCGGACGTGACGGCGGCTGACCGCCGCCTGGCGAACGAGGCCGCGTTTTACATCCTCATCCCGCTGGGCGTGTTTCTGCACGAGGGCGGGCATGCGCTCGCCACCTGGTCGGTCGGCGGCACCGTGGTCGACTTTCAGTGGCGCGTGTTCTGGGGCTTCATCATTCCCGCCGGCAATTTCACCCCGCTGCAGGATTGGTGGATTTCTCTGAGCGGCAATCTGGTGTCCATTGTGGTCGGGCTGCTGCCGCTGGCGTTGCTGGTCTTTGTGCGGAGCGGCATTTGGTCTGAGATTCTCGAGAGCTTCGCGCGGCAGCAGTTGTTCTACGCCCTGGTCTGGTACCCGGCCATCACTTTCTTCGGCGTCGGTGACTGGGTGACCATTTACAACTTCAGGGTCGCCCCCTGGGCGCAGCTCTTCCTGGCCTTCCACCTGACGCTGCTGCTGGCGCTGTGGCTGCTCACCCGCAGCCGGTGGGCGGTGGACCGCCGCTTCGCGCGCGAGCCCGGCCTGCTGGAACAACGCCAAAAGCTCGAAGCGAGTGTGGCGCAGCAGCCGATGGCCGCCGCCCCGCTGGCGCGCCTGGCGCTGATGTATGCCGAGGTCGACGATGTGGGGCGCGCCAAAGGCTACTTGCGCCGCGCCGCCCAGCTTGACCCCAACGACAGCATGCTCAAGCTGGCCCAAGCGCGCCTGGCGACGGCCCAGCGGAATCCAGCGGAGGCAAACAAGACCGCCCAGGCCGCCTTGAGTGGAAACTTGCCGCCTGCTACCCGCGCCGAACTGCTCGGCCAGACCGGCCTCCGCCATATGCAGGCCGGCCGGCGCGAGGAGGCGATTGCGGCCTTCAGCGACGCCCTTACGCTGTCGCCGGAGGCCGATCAGCTCTTCTACTGGCGCGGCGTGGTGCGCCGGTCGCTGGGGCGCAACGTGGAGGCGCTGGGCGATTTTGAGCAGGCCGGCCGGCTGGCCAAAGACCCCGGCGACCAGGCGCGCGCCCGCCTCGAAGTCGAGACCACCCGCGCCCGCCTGTGACGCCTCACTTCCTCGGCTACCGCTGCTCGCTGTGCGGGCTGGACTATGCGCCGGACTACGCCGAGTATGTCTGCCCCTTGCACGGCGACAGCGGCAACCTCGACCTGCTGCTCGACTACGCCGCTATCGGCGCGGCCACCAATCCGCGCGCGCTGGCCGCCGCCAAAGAGCAATCGCTCTGGCGCTACTTGCCGCTGCTGCCGGTGGGCGATCCCGGCCACTTCAACACACCCTTGCGCGCCGCCGGGTGGACGCCGCTCTATCGGGCCAGCCGGCTGGGCGCGGCGTTGGGCCTGAGCAACTTGTGGCTCAAGGATGACGGCCGCAACCCGACCGCCTCGTTCAAGGACCGCGCCTCAGCCGTGGTGGTGGCGCGCGCGCGTGAGCTGGGGGCGGGGGTGGTTGTGACGGCCTCGACCGGCAATGCGGGCGCGGCGCTGGCCGGCATGGCCGCCGCCGTGGGGCAGCCGGCCGTGATCTTTGCGCCGGAGAGCGCGCCGCCCGCCAAGGTAGCCCAACTGCTGATCTTCGGGGCGCGCGTGCTGCTGGTGCGCGGCAACTACGACCAGGCCTTCGACCTCTCGCTGGAGGCCGCGCGTGCGTTCGGCTGGTACTGCCGCAACACCGGCTACAACGCCTTCACCGCCGAGGGCAAAAAAACCGCCGCCTACGAAATCTGCGAACAGCTCACCGCCGCCACTGGCGCGGCCGCTGCTGGCTGGCGCGCGCCAGATGTGGTCTGTGTGTCGGTCGGCGATGGCAACATCCTCACCAGCCTCCACAAAGGTTTTAGCGATCTGGCGGCGCTGGGCTGGATTGACCAGCTGCCGCGCCTGATTGGGGTGCAGGCTGAAGGCTCGGCCGCGTGCTATAACGCCTGGACGGCGGGCGCGGACACCGTTGCGCCGGTCGCCGCGCAGACGCTGGCCGACAGCATCGCCGTAGACCTGCCGCGCGATGGCGTGCGGGCGGTGCGCGCCGTGCGGGCCACGGGCGGGGCGTTCGTCACCGTCAGCGACGACGCGATTCTGGCCGCCATTGCCGCGCTGGGCCGCGACGCCGCCGTGTTCGCCGAGCCGGCCGGGGCGGCGGCCTACGCCGGTTTGGTACAGGCCGTGCAACAAGGCTTGGTGCAGAGCGATGAAACCATCGTGGTCGTCAACACGGGCAGCGGGCTCAAGGACGTCAAAGCGGCGCGCCAGGCGGCCGGGCAGCCTACGGTGATTGACCTGACTCTGGATGCGGTGCGGCAGGCGCTGGTGTAAACTAGCCGGCAGGTACGGCAGGTATAGGAGAATGTCATGGCACTGACGGTTTTAGATCAAGCCGAGTTTGCTGATAATCCCGAGCCGCGCTGCCCGGTGGTGCTGGTGCTCGATACCTCCGGCTCGATGAACGGCCAGCCGATCCGCGAGCTGAACGACGGGCTGGGCGCGTTCAAAGACGCCATCCAGGCCGACCGGCTGGCGGCGCTGCGGGTGGAGGTGGCGATCCTGCCGTTCGGCGGGCTGGTGCGCCCGGTGGATGTGCGCGCCGCGCCGCCCGAGAAAGTGCCGTTCGACCCTAGCCAGCCATTTGTCACCGGCGACAACTTTGAGCCGCCCATCCTGACCTCCTCCGGCGACACGCCGATGGGCTCGGCCGTGCGCCAGGGCTTGCAACTGTTGCACGACCGCAAAGAGACTTACAAGCTCAACGGCATTGACTACTTCCGCCCGTGGATGTTCCTGGTCACTGACGGCAAACCGACCGATGAATGGCAGTCGGCGGCGCTGGCGCTACGTGAGGAAGAAGGGCGCAAGGGTGTGATCTTCTTCGCCGTGGGCGTGGAGGGGGCCGACCTGACCATCCTGGCGCAGTTCTCGGGCGCGCGCCCACCGCTGCGCCTGAAAGGGCTGGCGTTTGGCGAGCTGTTCCAGTGGCTCTCCAAGAGCCTGTCGGTCGTGGCCCACTCCAAGCCGGGCGAGCAAGCGCCCTTGCCGCCGGTGGGTTGGGCCCAGGTCGACATCTAGCCGCCGTGGCCGCCCCGCTGACCTTTGCTGGCTGGCGCGTCATCGGCGCGTCGGTCGTCGGCACCTCGCACCGCAAGACCGACAAGCCGTGTCAAGACGCGCACGCCTATCGCGTGCTGCCCGATGGCGCGCTGTTGGTGGTGGCGGATGGCGCAGGCTCGGCTGAGCGCGCGGAGGCCGGGGCGCGGCTGGCAGTCGCGGTGGCGCTGGAGGTTTTGCTGGAGGGGGTGGCTCTTGGCTGGCCGTCGAGCGAGCAGGTGTGGCGCGAGTTGTTCGCCGCCGCCTACGCCCAGGCCCAACAAGCGATCTTCGACCTGGCGGCGCGAGACGGCGCGACCCCCCGCGACTATGCCACCACGCTGCTGTGCGCCGCGCTGTCGGCCGACCTGCTGGCGGTGGCGCAGTTGGGCGACGGCGTGGTCGTGGCCCAGGACGGGGCCGGCCAATACTTCGTGGCCGCCGCCCCGCAGCGCGGCGAGTACGCCAACGAGACTTACTTCCTGGTGCAGCCGAACGCGCTGACCAACGTGGCGGTGCAGGTCTACGCCGAGCCGGTGCAGGCGCTGGCGGTGATGACTGACGGCCTGCTGCGGCTGGTGCTCGATGTGCAGACCACCACGCCGCACGCGCCGTTCTTCAATCCGCTGCTGGCCTTCGCCAAGGCCGCGCTGTACGCGGAGCAGGCCAGCGGCCAACTGGCCGACTTCTTAGACTCGGACCGCGTCAGCGCCCGCACCGACGACGACAAGACGCTGGTGCTGGCGGTGCGCGGGCCGCCCGCCCCGCCGGCCTGAACCCGGCCGTGGCCGCCAGCGCAACAGTCCTATAAGACGCACAGCGCCAACCGCTGACGCTGGGGGCTGAGGTGGGGCGGGGCGGTGAGGCGGCGGTGTTCAAGCTGCCGGCCCGGCCGCTGGCGCTGGCCAAACTCTACACCCTGGCCCCGCGCGACGGCTACGACCTCAAGCTGGCGTGGATGCAGGCCAACGCGCCCAACGACCCCTCACGCGCCCTCGGCCACGCCTCGATTGCCTGGCCCACCGATCTGCTGTATGACGCGCACGGCGCGCTGGTGGGCTACACTATGCCCTATGCCGCCAACGCCGTGCTGCTGCTGCAAGTGTTCAACCCGCGCCTGCGGGCCAAGAGCCTGCCTAAGTTCGACCGGCGCTACCTGCACCGCACCGCCCGCAACCTGGCCGCCGCGCTGAACGCGCTGCACACCAGCCACTACATCGTCGGCGACCTGAACGAGAGCAACATCATGGTCACGCCTTCGGCGCTGGTGACGCTGATTGACACCGACTCGTTTCAGGTGGTGCGCAAGGTCGGCGCGAAGCCGATCCTGCATCCGTGCCCGGTGGGCAAGCAAGAGTACACGCCGCCCGAGTTGCAAGGCAAGACCTTCACCGAGGTGCCGCGCCAGGAGGAGCACGACCGCTTCGGGCTGGCGGTGCTGATCTTTCAACTGCTGCTGGAGGGCAACCATCCCTTCCGCGCGCAGTGGCTGGCGGCCGGCGACCCGCCGCCCGTGGAAGACCGCATCCGTGACGGGCACTGGCCGTATGCCAAGCGGCCGGGGCTGCCTATCGCGCCGCCGCGCACCGCCCCGCCGCTGGAAAATTTGCACCCCGAGCTGGTGACGCTCATCCGCCGTTGCTTTGTGGACGGCCACAGCACCCCCAAGCTGCGTCCGTCGCCGGAGGAGTGGGAGCGCGCCATCGGCGTGGCCGAGAAGGCGCTGGTGACCTGCAAGCGCGCCGGCCATCTCTATAGCAAGCACCTGCGCGCTTGCCCCGACTGCGAGGCCGACGACACAGTCGCGCGCTCACAGGCGGCGGTCGCGGCTGCCGCCCGCGCAACGGCTGCGACCGCTAAACCAACCCAATTGCCGCTGCCGATCTCCGACCGCCTGCTAAAGCTGTTCAAGCAGTTCAACATTAACCCCAA
>JBBRZY010000394.1:0-5178 GCA_038252885.1 Anaerolineales bacterium
GCTGTGAATGAAGTGGTGGATACTTACACCTACTGACCCCAACTGCCCCAAAGGGTGTACTTCAGTTTGGGGGCAAAAACCTCAGGCCCGTCGGGGTCAGCGCTAGGCATGGGGTTCAGGCTACTCCGCGCGCTTGCCGCGCGACTCGCCGCCGGGCTGATCGACTGACCGGCGCGCCTATCCCAACGGCCAGCGGGTTTACACGCCCCTTAGGGCCGCTGCCGCTTTGGGCCAGCCAGAAATTTTTATCAAGGGAGGGTGGGCTTGCCCACCTACCCCTGCTAAAAATTTCCTTCGGTCAGATACAAAGTATCACCACCTCAAATTGCGGTGAGAACCTGTCTCGACGTTGCCGCCACCTAGCCTATTACAAAATTGCCCCCAGACTTAAATGTTCTCGCCCCAAAGAGCGGGTTGTCGTCCCGTGCGCTGGGGCTTATAATTAGTCATTCCAGCGTAAGTGCAAAAATCTTATAGGGTCTGGGAAGTGCTTCGCCCCATCCGGCGGAGACGTCAACGGACCACCGGGCGGCGACTGTGCCGCACAATCCAGGTTGAAGGGAATGTCTGCTCGAACCCCACTAATGGATAGGCGCGCGCGACGACCGGGCTTGCTCCAAGCCCTGGTCGCCTATTGCCAGTTATTGGTCTGCCTGGCGATGTTCCCCGGCGGCGGGCTGGCGCCTGCTACCCGTGGCGCCGGGCTGTCATTCCGGCTGTTCAGCTAATGTTGCCGCTTGAGCCCAGCCTCACACCCTCCCCCAAACGGCCGCGTCTGCCTATTATTGAGATCCTGGTCGTCCCAGTCGGGGTGATCGTTTTCATCTTGGCCTCGAAATTCGAGGCCTTCGAACACTTCGAAGTCTTTACCCGTGCGCACGACAACTGGCAACTCGACGAGGTCCTGATCGCCTTGGCCGCGATGACCGTGGTCCTGGCCGGCACGAGCATATTCCGTTTATGGCATCTGCGCGCAGATATCGCACGGCGCCGGCAGGCGGAGGCTGCCCTCGCCGCCAGTGAAGCGCGCTTTCAGGCCCTGATCGAACACAACGCTGAAGGCATTTCCATGCTCGCCGCCGATGGCACCGTGCTGTATGCCAGTCCGGCCGCCGCGCAAATTTTGGGCGCGCCCGCCGGTCACTGGATCGGCGGCAACTTTCTGACCCGGCTGCACCCCGACGACACCGACCAGGTGACGCAGCTGTGGACGCAACTGCTGGCTAACCCCCAAGTCAGCCTGACCGCCCAAGTTCAGTACCGGCACTTCAACGACACCTGGCGTTGGTTAGAAGTCACCGGCACCAATTGGCTGGCTGAGCCGGCCGTGCAGGCCGTAGTCGTCAACTATCGCGACATTACCGAACAGCACCTGGCCGATCGCGCGCTGCGGCAGGCTGAAGTCAAATATCGCTCGCTGATTGAGCAAATCCCGGCCAGCATCTACTTGGCCGCGCTAGACGAAGCCAGCACGCCACTGTACCTCAGCCCCCAGATCGTCCAATTAGGCTACACGCCGGCCGAGTATTTGGCCGACCCGTTACTGTGGGACCGGCAGAAGCACCCCGATGACATCGAACGGGTGACGGCGGAATTTTCGGCCGCGAAGGCCGCCGCCGCCCCCTTCCTGTCGGAATATCGGCTGTGCCACCCGTCCGGGCGCGAAATCTGGCTGCGAGACGAGTCGGTCCTCGTGCGTGACGAGGCGGGGCAGCCGCTGTTCCGGCAGGGCCTCTTGCTCGACATCACCACGCGCAAGCGGGCCGAGGCCGCGCTGCAACAAGCCGAGGGCAAGTACCGCGCCATGGTCGAACAAATCCCGGCCATCATCTACATGGCCGCGCTGGATGAGGTCGGCACTTCGCTCTACAACGGGCCGCAGATCGCCAAACTTGGGTACACCCCGGCCCAATACGCCGCCGACCCCGGGCTGTGGCTGCGCAATGTGCACCCCGACGACCGCGCGCGCGTGGTGGCCGAAATGGCTCAGATGGACGCCGCCGGCAGCTTCCACTCGGAGTATCGCGTGCTGCACCCCGATGGGCGCATCCTTTGGCTGCAGGACGAGGCCGTGATCGTGCGCGACGAGGCCGGGCAGCCCCTGTTTCAGCAAGGCGTGGTGGTCGACATCACCGCCCGCAAGGAGGCCGAGGCCGCGCTGGCCGCCCGCGAACGCCGCTCCAGCGCGCTGCTCGAACACGCCCCCGACGCCATCTCCATCGTGGGGGCCGATGGCCGGCTGACCTATGCCAGCCCGTCGGCGCGCCGCATCTTGGGCTATGACCCGGCCGGCGTGGTCGGCACCGACCCCACCGCTCTGACTCACCCGGCCGATCTGCGCGGCCTGCGGACCAAGTTGGTCGCGCTGCGTCACCGGCCGGGGCAGACCATCACGGCGCTGTACCGCTACCGCCATCAGGATGGCTCCTGGCGCTGGCTGGAAAGCAACATCACCAACCTGCTGGCCGAGCCCAGCGTGGCCGGGCTGGTATTCAACTTCCGCGATGTCACCGAGCGCCAGCAGCACGAGCGCGAGCTAGAGGCGGTGGTCGGCGTCAGCGCCGCGCTGCGGCTGGCCACCTCCCGCGCCCAAATGCTGCAAACCGTCTTGGCCCAGGTCATGGCCGTGCTGAACCTGGGCGGCGCCTCGTTGGCGCTGCGCGACGACGCCACCGGCGAAATGGTGGTCGAACTCTCACGCGGGCGTTGGGCGCACCCCACCGGCCATCGTTTGCGCCCAGGCGAGGGCGTCTCGGGCCTGGTCGTCCGCACCGGCCAGCCGTATGTCAGCGCCAATATCAGTGCCGACCCGCAGTTTGCGCTGCTGGAGATCGACCCTGGGCAGCATGCGGTCGCGTGTGTGCCGCTGATTGCCCGCCACGACATCATCGGTACGCTGTGGGTGGCGCGCGCGCAAGACATCACCGAGGGCGAGGTGCGCCTGCTGACGGCCATCGCCGAGATTGTCGCCAGCGCCATCCAGCGCGTGACGCTGTTAGAAACGACCGAGCAAGGGCTGGCGCGCCTGCTGGCCCTGCGCACCATCGAGCAGGCCATCTCCAACAGCCTCGATTTGCGCCTGACAATGCACATCCTGCTGGAGCAAATCACCAACCTGCTGCGGGTCGACGCGGTGGTGGTGCTGCTGCTGCACCCCGAAACGCAAACCCTGGCCTATTCCACCAGCCGCGGCTTGCGCGCCGCCAGCCGCAGCCGGCCCGAGCAGCGCCTGGGCCAGGGCCGCGCCGGGCGCGTGGCGCTGGAGCGCCAGCCGCTGGAAGTGCTCGATGTGCGCGCCGCGCCGCCCGGTGGCGAACCGCTGGGCGAAGACTTCCGGGCCTACATCGGCCTGCCGCTCATCAGCAAGGGCGAGGTGCAGGGAGTGCTGGAGATCTACCACCGCACGCCGCTGCTCCCCACCAGCGACTGGCGTATCTTCCTCGAAGCCCTGGCCGGGCAAGCCGCCATCGCGATTGACAATGCCCAGTTGTTCACCAGCCTGCAAGACTCGAATCAGCAGTTGACCCTGGCCTACGACGCGACGATTGAGGGTTGGTCGGCCGCGCTCGACCTGCGCGACCGCGAAACCGAAGGCCACAGCCAGCGCCTGACCGACCTAACCCTGCGCTTGGCGCAGGCCATGGGCGTGAGCGGCGACGAGTTGGTGCACATTCGGCGCGGCGCGCTGCTGCACGACATCGGCAAGATGGCGGTGCCCGACCACATTCTGTTCAAGCCCGGCCCATTGACCGACGACGAGTGGCTGGTCATGCGCCAGCACCCCCAGCAGGCCTATGCCTTGCTGGCCGGCATTAAGTATCTGCGCCCAGCGCTGGATATCCCCTACTGCCACCACGAGAAGTGGGATGGCAGCGGCTACCCGCGCGGGCTGAAGGGGCCGCAGATTCCGAGGGCGGCGCGCATTTTTGCCGTGGTAGATGTGTGGGATGCGCTGTGGTCCAATCGGCCCTACCGCACCGGCTGGTCGCCCGACAAAATCCGCGCCTACATTTTGGAGCAGTCCGGCCAGCACTTCGACCCGGCGGCGGTGGCGGCGTTTATGCAGCTAGACGTCACCACCCTGTACGCGGACGTGGCTGCGCTGCCGGAGCCCTAGCGCCCCGGACCGTGAGCGTCGGACAACAAAAAAGGCCGGCCCCTCTGCTTGAGGGGCCGGCCTATTTGCTTGGCAGTTACTTAATCGTGTAGGTCACGTTGACTTGCAGATTGACCTGGATCTGCCCGTTCTGCACCGGCACGGCCTCGCTGGCCGGGGCCACAGCCAGGTCGCGGGCGTAGTACAGCGGCTGCGCCTGCCCGGCGTATTCGCTGATGGTCAGCGGCACGTCGAGCGTCACGCCGGCGGCGGCGGCCAGTTGCTCGGCGCGGTGCCGGGCATCGGCCATAGCCAGATCACGGGCCTGGCCCTCGAGCGCGTTCTGATCGGCCACGCGGAAGCTCACGCCGTAGATGCTGTTCGCGCCCGCATCCACCGCACCCGAGAGCACCTCGCCCAGCTTGTTCGTGTCGCGCACGGTGACGTTCAGGGTGTTATCCACCTGGTAGCGAATGGTCTCCAGCGCCTGGCCGGTCTGCGGGTTGTAGTCTTGCTGGACGTTGACCGAGAAGTTGGTGGTTTGCAGGTCCTTCTCATCAATGCCCAGCCCCTTGAGGGCGGCGATGAGCGCTTGCATGCGCGTGGTGTTGTCGCTAACGGTCTGGCCGGGATCGGTGCCGCGCGTGGTCACCCCGATTTGAATCGAGGCGATATCGGGCGTGCCATAGGCGATGCCCGAGCCGGTAACGGTGATCGTGCGCGGGGTGCCTTCCGGCGTGCCCACTTGGGCCGCAGCCGGCGCGGCGGCGCAGGCCGCGGCGGTCATCAGGCTCAGCGCGAGCAGCATCAAACTGGCAGTGGTTTTCAACGGGCGTTTCATGGGTCTCTCTCTCCTGTCCGGTAAATGTAACGAGGGTCTCTACCCTTATGAGAGAGAAGACGACCGGCGCGTGGGAAAGGTTCCAGGGGGTTTTTGACACGCACCTGCGGTGGTGCCGGTGTTGTAATTTTCTGATTGAAAGGCGGGAGTTGCAAGAGGGCAGGCTTAGAGCCTCAGGGCCGGCGCTTGCAGCGCGCGACGTGCGGCCTGTACGAGTCCCGCTATTACACCATCAATCAAA
>JBBRZY010000395.1:0-5177 GCA_038252885.1 Anaerolineales bacterium
CGCAATAGGGATGGTCAGCGTGTTGGTCAGGCCCAGCGTGTCGGTGATGGTGAGCGTGGCCGTGTACACGCCGGCGGCGTAGACATGCGCCGTGTTGGCGGTCGCGGCGGACGCGCCATCGCCGAAGTCCCAGTGATAGGTCAGCGGGTCAGTCGAAGCGGGGTCGTAGCTATTGGTCGCCGTAAAGACCACCGCCAACGGTGCCCAGCCCGTAGTCGGCGCGGCGGCGGCCACCGCCACCGGGGCCAGGTTGAAATACGTCGCCGTGTATACCTGTGACGCCATCGTGCCGGTCAGCGCGCGGCTGGTGGTGGTGACGCCGTCCGTCCAGCCGCTGAAGGTCCAGCCGCGCTGCTCGGCGGGTGCCGCCAACGTGCGCTGCCCACCGGCTTGCAGCGCCACATCAAGGGGGGCGGGCCGGTCCACGCCCGCATAGCTAAGCGCCAGGCCGAACGGCTCAGTGCGCAGCCCCAGCGCGCTCACTTGCGGGTACAGCGGGCGGCAGGCGGTGTCCGTCAGGCCGCCGCTGTCGGTGGCCGTGAGGCACAACTCTAGCCAGGTCAAGTCGCCGTGGTCGGGCACGCTAAAGCTGCCGTCGGTGCCAGTGGTCGGCGGCAGAGCGTCGAGGTGCCCATGCTCAAAGTGGTGCACCCGCAGCGACCAGGCTAACTGCGCCCCCACCAGCGCGCCGTCTTCATCATCCAGCGCCGCGCCGGTGAACGAGATGATCTGGCCGGCGCTCACCAGCGTGCCGGTCAGCGGCGTGCTGATGGTGGCAGTGGGCGGGTGATTGCCGGCCGCAATGGCAATTTGGGCAATAGCCGTCAGGCCCAGCGTGTCGGTGACGGTCAGCACTGTGGTGTACGTGCCGGCCACGGTGTAAGTGTAGATCGCGTCCAGGCCAGTGCCCACGCCACCGTCGCCAAAATCCCAAGCATAAATCAGCGCTTGATCGTCCGGGTCGGCCGACCCCGCCGCCGAGAAGACCACCGCCAGCGGCAAACTGCCATTGGTGGGTGTGGCGCCGATGTGCGCCACCGGGGGCGCGTTGTCGCCGCCCGTGTAGCGCAGCCGCCAGAGCGTGCTACCCCCCACCTTGCCCAACATCAGGTAATACAGGTTGTGATCTGGCCCGAGCAGCAATTGCACCGGCCCTTGAAAGTCGCCCGTCATAGTCGGGTGGCCGAAGAGCTCCGCCGTCACGCCATCGCCGGGGCCGGGGTGCAGCACGTACAGTTCGTCCTGGCCGAAGTCGGCAAAGAAGTATGCGTCGTGGTAGCCGGCGGGGTACGGGCTGCCCAGCGTGTACACGCCGCCCGTGATGGCGGTATATTCAGCCGGCTGGTGATTCAGCACGAAGAGCGGCGCGCTGACCGCCAGCGGCCCTTGAGCATACAGCGCCGCGCAGGTGGGGGCGGTGGCCGGGGCCGAGCCATAAGCCGGCTGCGGCAGCAGACCTTCGTAACACGGCCAGCCAAAGTTATGACCGCCGCCGACGTTGAGCTCTTCCCAGGTTCCCCAGCCGACCTCGCCCAAGATGATTTTCCCCGTGGCGGGGTCGAAGCCGAAGCGGAAGGGATTGCGCATTCCGTAATCCCACACCCGCGAGCGGTTGCTGCCCGGGTCGCCGTCGTAGAACGGGTTGTCGGGATAGCCCAGGCCGGTCAGCGGGTCAATCCGCAGGATCTTGCCGGCCAAGCTGTCGAGTGACTGCGCCCGCAGCGCGCTCGGGTCGGCCAGACTGTAGCTGGCGGCGTCACCATGCCCGACATACAGCGCGCCGTCTGGCCCAAATGCCACGGTGCCGACAGTGGGGGCGGTGCTATCGGCCGGCACACACTCGCGCACAAAGCCGGCGGCCGCCTGGCAGCCCGGCCGCGGCAGGGGCGCCACGCTCAGGCCGCTGACGGCGACGTCGCCGATGTTCGCCAGCGTGCTGTTCTGCCCCACCAGCACCACCTCGCTGCCGGGCAGCGCCTGGTTGGGGTTGGCTGGGTCAACCGACACCCTTATCAGCCGGCTGACGCGCCCGCCCGCGCCATCGGGCGAGTCGTATTCGTTGCTGGTGGGCAGGTCGGGTGGGTCGTAGGCAAACCAGAGATAGACGTAGGGCGTATGCGGGAAGTCGGGGTGCAGTGCCAGGCCGCTCAGGCCGCGATCGAATTTGTTGTTGACCTGGTCTGAGATGTCAATGAAGTCGTCCGGCAGCAAGACGCCCGCTTGGGCGATGCGCACGTGGCCAGACTTCTCGGCCAGGAACAGGCGGCCGTCGGGCGCAAAGGCCACGGCGGTGACCACCGGCAGATTGCTCAGCACCACGTCCGCCACAAAGCCGGGCGGCAGATCGGCGGAGGGGGCCAGGGCGGCGGGGGCGCTGAGGGGCGCGGCGGCGGAATGCAAAGGCGGGCGTCCCGCTGCCACGAGCAGGAGCGCCAAGATCGCAAAGCTATGCCGCATGAAACGTGCGTGCTGCCAGACGCCGCGCAAACCCATCACCTGCTAGAAAAGAACTGCGATTGGACCGCGCGCCAGGGTAACAGCATTGGCCGGCTGGTGCAACTAACGCCCCGCCCTAGCGCAGCGCCAGCGGCAGCCACACCCGCGTCTGCGCCTGCGCCGCGATGAGGAAAGTGAGGCTGTCGGTCAGGCCGGCCAGGTCGCTGATGGTCAGCGTGGCGGTGAAGTCGCCAAAGGTGTACACGTGCAGCGCGGTGGCGGTGGCGGCCGTGGCCCCGTCGCCAAAATCCCAGAGATAACTCAGCGGCGCGGTGGAGGACGGGTCGTAACTACTGGAGGCCGTAAAGACGACCGACAGCGGCCCCCAGCCGGCGGCCGGCGCGACGGACGCCACGGCCACCGGCGGCAAGTTGAAATAAGTGGCCGTGAACACCTGCGTGACCAGCGTGCCGGTCAGCGCGCGGCTGGTGGTGGTGACGCCGTCCGTCCAGCCGCTGAAGGTCCAGCCACTCTGCTCGGCCGGCGCGTTCAGGGTGCGCTGCGCCCCCACTTGCAGCGCCACATCGACCGGCGTGTTGTGGGCCGCGCCCGCATAGGTAAGCGCCAGGCCGGACGGCGCGGTGCGCAGCGCCAGCGGGCTTACCCGCGGCCAGAGCGGGCGGCAGGCGGTGGCGTGCAGGCCGCCGCTGTCGGTGGCCGTCAGACACAACTCGAACCAGGTGTTGTCGCCGTGGTCGGGCGCGACGAAGCTGCCCGAGCGGCCAACGGTGGGCGGCAGCGCATTGGGGTGGATGTGGTCAAAGTGATGCAGTTGCAGTGACCACTCCAACGCCGCGTCGGGCAACAGGCCATCTTCCTCATCCAGCCCGGTGCCGGTGAAAGTCACCCCTTGCCCGGCGCTCACCAGGGTGCCCTCCAGCGGCGTGCGGAGCAGCGCGCGCGGCGGGTGGTTGCCGGCCGCAATGGCGATTTGGGCTGTGGCGGTCAGGCCGAGCGTGTCGGCCACGGTCAGCACCGCTGTGTAGGTGCCGGCCACGGTGTAGGTGTGGGCCGTGGTCACGCCTGTGCCCGCGCCGCCGTCGCCAAAATCCCAGGCGTAGGTCAGCGGTTGCGCATCCGGGTCGAGCGACGCGGCGGCCGAGAAGTCCACCGTCAGCGGCAGGCTGCCGTAAGTGGGAGCGGCGGTCAGGTGCGCCACCGGGGGCGCATTGTCGCCGCTGACGTAACGCAGCCGCCAGAGCGCCGTGCCTTGCCAGCCCAACATCAGGTAATAGAGGTTGTGGTCCGGCCCCAGCAGCATCTGCACTGGCCCGGCCAGGCTGCCCGGCTCGGCCGGCGGCTGGCCAAAGAGCTCCACCGTCACGCCGTCGCCGGGGCCAGGGTGCATCACAAACAGTTTGTTCTGCGTGTAGTCCGCGAAGAAGTACACGTCATGATAGCCGGCGGGGTAGGGGCTGCCGGTGGTGTAGACGCCGCCGATGAAGGCGGCATACTCGGTCCACGGGCGGCTGACGGCGTAGATGGGCATTGTGACCGCCGCCGGCTCCTGGGCATACAGCGCCGCGCAGGTCGCCGCCGTGCCCGCCGCGCTGGCGTACTCGGGTTGATGCACCAGGCCCTCGTAACACGGCCAGCCGAAGTTGCGGCCGCCGCCGACATCAATCTCTTCCCAACTCAGCCAGCCGACATCGCCCAGAATGATCTGGCCGGTGCCGGGCTGGAAGCTGAAGCGATAGGGGTTACGCAGGCCGTAGTCCCAGATGCGCGAGCGGTTGCTGGCCGGGTTGCCGTCGTAGAACGGGTTGTTGGGATAGCCCAGGCCGGTCAGCGGGTCGATGCGCAGAATTTTCCCGGCCAGGCTGTCGAGCGACTGCACTCGCAGCACGCGCGGGTCGGCCAGGATGTAGTTGCCGCCGTCACCGTGGCCGACGTACAGCGCGCCGTCTGGCCCAAACGCCACCGTGCCCACGTTGTGCGACGAGCCGTCGGCCGGCACGCAGTCCGCCACATAGTTGGGCGCCGCCCCGCAACTGGGCGGCGGCAAAGGATCGTAGCCGTCGCCGTCCACCGCCACCGCCGCGATGTTCGCCAGCGTGCTGTTCTGGCCCACCAGCACCACCTCGCTGCCGGGCAGCGCCTGGTTGGGGTGGGCCGGGTCGGCCGACACGCGGATCAGCCGGCTGACGCGCCCGCCCATGCCGTCGGGCGAGTCGTAGACGTTGGTGCGCGGCAGGTCGGGCGGGTCGTACACGAACCACAAGTAGACGTAGGGCGTGTTGGGGAAGTCGGGATGCAGCGCCAGGCCGCCCAGCCCTCGGTCGAAGGTGTTGTTGACTTGCGCGGAGATGTCGATGAAGTCGCCCGGCAGCACGACGCCGTTTTGGGCAATGCGCACGTGGCCAGACTTCTCAGCCAGGAAGATGCGGCCATCGGGCGCGAACGCCACGGCGGTCACCAGCGGCAGCCCGGTCAGCACCGGCTCGGCCACAAAGCCGGCCGGCAGCGCGGCCACGGCCGGGGCCGGTGCGGTGACGGGCGCGGCGGCGGTAAGCAAAGGCGGGCGACCCGCCGCCACCAGCAGGATCGCCAGGATCGCCACCCCATGTTGAATAAACCGTGATTTCTGTCGGACGAGGCGCAAAACCCACCACCAGCCGAAAAGTCCCCCTGTTGGCCGGACGTTAGGGTAACAGCATTGGCCCGCCCGCGCAACCGGCTAG
>JBBRZY010000396.1:0-5156 GCA_038252885.1 Anaerolineales bacterium
CAAGACATACCTCGCGGGGCGTGTAGGGCGGCGGGCTTGTTTCTATACTGTGGGCACTCAGTCCGTCAACGGGCTGGTTCCGTTTTGTTAAGGAGTGCACACCATGAATGCCGTCACGATGAGCCGGAGAGCGCGTTGGGCAGTGGGCGTGGCCTTGAGCTTGGGCCTGGCCTGCGGCGCCATCCCTACCGGCAGCGGGCCGACGCCGACCGCCCCGCAAGCGTCGGGCACCGAGGCCGGGCCGGCGACCAGTGCGCCGACCCAAAGCGAGCAGCAAGCGGTGGCGACTACCCCGCCACAGCCGGCCGGCGTTATCGCCCAGGACGCGAGCTATTCCAGCCCGATAGCGATTAGCGAGGACGATGCGCTGCTGGTGGTCGCCAACCCGCTGAATGGGTCGGTGTCGGTGCTGAACGTGGCCGGCGACGCGAACGTCAAGTTGGCCGAAATCCCCACCGGCGACCAGCCGCGCAGCGTGGCGATCCGGCCAGACAAAGCCTATGCTTACGTCACCAACCAGGGCAGCGGCACCGTCTCGGTGATTGATCTGGGCACGCTGGCCAAGGTGGCTGACATCAGCGTGGGCAGCGAGCCGTATGGCGTGGCGCTGACGCCCGACGGCGGGCAGGCCTATGTGTCGAACTCGGCCAGCAACAGCGTGAGCGTGATCGACACGGCCAGCAACACCGTCATCGCCACCATCGCCATCCCGGGGGTGCAGCCGCGCGGCATCGCCATCACCAACAACAACGGCGGGCAGGGCGCGCAGTTTGTGTACGTGACCCAATTCCTGTCGCAGGCCACGGCCGGCGGCCGGCCGGGGCAAGACCAGGGCAGTGAGGGCAAGGTGTTTGTGCTCTCGACCGCCGACCTGACGCAGATTCAGGGGGTGATTGTGCTGGCGGCTCAGGCGACCGGGTTTGCGGCCGACCGCACCAAGTTCGGCGGCACCGAGGCCGACCCGACCTTTGCTTACCCCAATCAACTGCAAAGCATCGTGCTCAAGAACGGGCACGGTTACTTGCCTAACGTGGCGGCCGGGCCGGAAGGGCCGGTGAAGTTCAACGTGGACACGCAGGCCTTCCTGTCAGTGTTCGATGTGGCCGCCAAGAGCGAGCTGCCGGGCGGCACCATCAACCTGCAAGCGGCGGTCAAGGCGCAGACCTTCAAGCCCAAGCTGTTCTTCGCCAACCCATGGGCCATCGCCTTCGAGCACAACAGCAACGACGGCTATGTGGTGTCGGAGGCCAGTGATGTGCTGGTGAAGATCACGCTTGACGACGGCGGCCTGCCCAGCGCGGTGAGCGTGCCGGCTGAGGGCGACACTACGCGCGTGCTGTCGATTGAGGTCGGCCAAATCCCGCGCGGTATCGTGATCAACCACGCCGACACGCGCGCGTATGTGATGAACTACATCTCTAAGGATGTGTCGGTGGTGGACCTGACGGCCAGCCCGGAGGTCGAGACCGGGCGCATTCAGTCGGCGGACCTGCCAGCGGCTGGCTCGGACGGCGAGAAGTTCCTGTTGGGCAACTACCTGTTCAATAGCTCGCGCGGTGAGTTTGACGAGGGCGTGGCCGAGCGGCTGTCGTCGGAGGGCTGGCAGTCGTGCGCCAGTTGTCACCCAGACGGCCTGAGCGACGGGGTGGTGTGGGCCTTTGCGGCCGGCCCGCGCAAGACGGTGCCGCTGAACGGCACCTTTAGCCCGACCAGCCCGGACACCAATCAGCGGGTGCTGAACTACTCGGCTATCTTTGACGAGTTGGAAGATTTTGAGCTGAACATCCGGGGGGTGTCGGGCGGGCCGGGGCTGATTGTGCTAGCCGGGACGACGGACCCAGACCCGAATGTTAAGGCCTTTGATCCGTCCAACGCGGGCCGCGTGCAACTGCATGTGAATGGCCTGGCCGCGTGGGACGCTATTGTGGCCTGGACGCGCAACCGGATCGACTCGCCGGTGTCGCCGTACTACGGCCTAGACGCGACCGCGAGCCTGGGGCAGCAGGTGGCGCAGGGGCGGGAGTTGTTCAGCCAGGCCAACTGCCAGGCTTGCCACGGGGGGCCGAAGTGGGCCACCAACCAGGTGGACTTCGCGCGGGTGTCGCCCTTCCCTGAGACGCTGACGCCCGGCGTGGATCCGGAGCCGGCGATCGGGCAGTTGGCGCGCTTCCTTCACATGGTGGACACGTTCGACGTGACCGACCCACTGGAGCGCACGGCCAACAATCAGCCGGCGTTGGGGCAGTTGGGCTACAATCCCACTTCGCTGCTGAGCATCTTTGCCTTCCCGCCCTACTTGCACAATGGGGACTGCCCGACGATTCAGTGCGTGCTGGAGAACCCGGCGCACCGCAACGCTGGGGGGGTGGCGGGGGTGCTGGACGACCCGGCCTTGTGGCCGCCGCTGGCTGCTTTTGTGATCTCGATTGACGCCAGCACCGAACCGATTAACCCGTAGCCAGTAGAATCGTGGAACCGGCCGCCGGCCGGGAACACTGTACATCGTAACTGTTCGCTAAGGAGGTCTGATGCACACTCATAGGTCCCAACTGCGCCGCAGCCCGGTGCTGGTCGTATCGTCACTGCTGGTGATTGCCGGGCTGGCGTGCAGCCTGGGCGGCGGGGCGCCGACGCAAACGGCTGCTCCCGCGCCGACGCAAGCCCCGGCCAGCGAGGCGGTGGCCCAGGCCACCCCAACAGAACTAGGGCAGGCTGCCACGAGCGCGCCGCAAGCCGCGACGGTGACGATTGATATAACAGACAACCAGTTCACCCCGGCCACGCTGGAGGTGGCGGCGGGCACGACGGTGATCTGGACTTACAACGGCACCCGCCCGCACACGGTGACGGCCGACGATGCGTCGTTCGACAGCGGCACGTTGGGCGCGGGCAACACCTTCGAGTTCACCTTCGACACGGCGACCACTATTGCCTACCACTGCGAGTTTCACGGCGGGGCGGGCGGCGTGGGCATGAGCGGCAGTGTGACGGTGGGCGCGGCGGCTGAGCCGACGGCGGCCAGCGGCGCAGCGCCGCAAGTGATTGCGGCGGCGGGCGACATCACCGCCGCGGTGGAGCAGTACCGCGCCCTGCTGGGGCCGGACAACGGCGGCGGGCCGGGGGGCGACCCGAACGGCCACCGCGAGATCAACTGGGACGGCGTGCCGGAAGAGTTTTCCGCGCCGAATGGCTACCCAGGCGACTTCTTCAACCAGGCCGAGGCCCCGCGCGCGCGCGGCATCCTGCTGACCACGCCCGGCTCGGGCTTGCAGGTAAGCGCCGCCCCCGAAAATTCGACTGGCACGCTGCCGCGCTTCGGCAACATCAACCCGACCTACCCGGAGATCTTCAAGACCTTCAGCGCGGAGAAACTGTTCTCGCCGCTGGACAGCAATATCGTGGAGCTGACCTTCTTTGTGCCGGGCACGCAGACGCCGGCGCTGGTGCGCGGCTACGGCGCGGTGTACACCGACGTGGACACCGACCACACCGCTTTTGAGTACTTCGCGCAGGACGGCAGCTCGCTGGGCAAGTACAGCGTGGGGCTGGCCGACGGCGGGTTGTCGTTCTTGGGCGTGGTGTTTGACAGCGCGGTGGTCGCCAAGGTGCGGGTGGAGTATGGCACGGTGGCGCTCGGCCCGGACGACGACGCCGCCAACGACGTGGCGGTGATGGACGACTTCATCTACGGCGAGCCGCAGCCGATCACGGCGGGGGCCGTGTCTACGCCGGACCACACGGCGGTGGGCGAGCCGGGCTTCACCGTGCTGGCCGGGCCGGCCAACCGCGACCCGGCGCAGGGCGCGCAGGACCCGGCGTTGGTGCTGGGCAACAGCCCGACCGACGTGTGGATGGCCTGGAGTGAGAACTCTGAAGGCGGGGCGGTTCAAATCTTTGTGAGCCAGTATGACGGTGTGGCGCTGCAAGCGCGCGGCGCGTCGCTGAACCTGCACACCAACGTGGCCGCCGGTCAGCCAAGCATCACGCTGGCGGGCGAGAACCGGGCGGTGGCTTGGACGGCCTGGAGCGAGCCCAGCCCGGGTTTCGGAAATGTGCGCCAAATCTTCGCCAGCCGCTTCTCGGTGGATACGGGCTTGTGGCAGCCGGCCGGGCAAGATCGCGGCGGCAGCGAGCCGAGCCTGAACATCGACACCAGCCGCGAGGCGACCGCGCCGCAAATCTTCGCGGGCGCGACCGGGCCGGGCGAGCCGCTGACGCCCTGGGTGACCTGGGAAGAGTTGAGCGGCGTGAGCAACTTTGTGCAGATCTTCGTGGTGCGGGCCGTCAAGGACGACACGGCGCTGGGCGGCTTCCGGTGGGACTGGGTGGGCGAGAACCGCTTCAACGATGAGCCGACCCTGAATGTGGACCCGCGGCGCGACGCGCAGCATCCCTCGGCGGTGTTCGCCGAGACCGGCAACGCCGTGCCGTGGGTTACCTGGCACGAGTTGGGGGCCGGGCGGCCGGCGCGGGTGTTCACGGCGCGCGGCGTGGCCGACGCCAACGCGCCCGGAGGCTTTAAGTGGATCACCGTGCCGGCCTGCACGCCGGACGAGACGGCCTGCGCGCTGAATGTTAACCCGCTGCAAGACGCAGTCGAGAGCACGATGGCGGCCGGCTCGCTGGTGGCGGGCGACTCGACCTTGCCGTGGGTGGCCTGGCCGGAAGTTGGGCCGACCGGCAAGTTCCAGATCTTGGTGTCGCGGCTGGACCCGAACGGCCGTAACAGCTTCTTGAACGTGGGCGGCAGCCTGAACGTGGACCAGAACCAGAACGCGCGGCATCCGTTCATTACGTTCGTGGGCAACGTGCCGTACGTGGCCTGGCTGGAGGATGACGGCACCGGGCGCTTTGTGATCCAGATGCGCCACCTGGCCTCGGACCCGCAGACGGGGACGTGGGCGCTGGACACGCCGGCGGGCGGCTTCGCGGAGGAGCCGGGCCAGCCGCAGACTGGGCTGTTCGCGCTGGGCACGCCCGACCTGGTGTACCTGGCCTGGGCCAACGGCGACCCGGCGCTGAAGATGCTGCTGAGCACCACAGCCAACACGCCCACGATGACGAACGTGCGCCGATGAACGCGCAGCAGGTCGAACGCGCCTTGGAAAGAGAATTCCTTACCCATTGCTTGCGCGTATCTTCTTGAGGTTCTCCTG
>JBBRZY010000397.1:0-5153 GCA_038252885.1 Anaerolineales bacterium
CCAGCGTCGAGGCCGGCGTCACAAACTTGGCGAGACTGCCGGGCTGGGCCAGCCGGGCCTCGCGGCCGGCGCGCTCCAAGTCCACCAGCCCTACCTCAAACAGCTTCTCAGCGGCGCGCGCCTGGTCCAACACCCGCACGGCGACGTCGAAGTGCTCGGGCGCTACGATAATATTGAACCGGCGCGGCCCGAGCATGGCCTCCACCGCGTTCTGCCAGCGCGCCTCGGTCACGTCGAGCAGCTCGCACAACAGCTTCGGGCGCCCGCCCACCACCGGCCGCAGTAATTCTTGCAGGCGCTCAACTTCGGGCCGATAGCGAATGGCGCCCTGGCGCTCCAAGTCTTGAATTTCGCGCTGGAGGCTATCGCCTCGGTCACGCAACTGCTGCACGCGGTCACCTAAGCGCACGCGCGCGACGCCCAGCCGGTCGGCGGCTCTTTCGATGATGGGCAGGAGCGCTTCCAGGCTAGCGTGCAGTTGCGCGGGTTCGGGCGGCGTCTCGCCCAACCCACGCAGGCCAGCCGGCGCACTGCGCAGCGCCGCCACGTCGTCTGCGCCCAGTACCCCGGTCTCGGGCATTTCGTCCAGCGTTTTGATCTCGGCGGCCAGGTCACGCCGCAGCGCTTGCCAGCGGTCGTGGATCAGGTCGGCCGCCTGGGTGGCCTGGTTAATCCGGCGCACCAGCTCATCGCGCTGGCGGGCGGCATCCGACTCATATAGCCGGCGCTTGGCGTCGTCCACTGCCGCCTCTGCGCCCGCCCGGGCCGCCTGCACCTCGCCCAACGCGCGCTCCGCCTGCCCTAGTTCCGTCTGGTGGGCCGTCAGGCGCGCCTCGCACGCGGCCCGATCGCGCTCAGCCGCCGCCAACCGCAACAGGCTGACCAGGAGCGTGTACTGATCGCGCACCGCCCCGAACCGCAGCACGGCGCGCTGCTGCGCCGTGACCGCCTCAAGCTGCGCTAGCTGGCGCTCGACGCGCGCCGCCCGTTCGCGTAGATCGCCCAGACGCTCGCGGACATTCTGAAGCGTCTCTAGACTCAGGGCCTTCTTTTCGAGCAGCCACTGCTCGACAAAAGCGTCAATCTTGCCAATCGGGCGAAAGTGGAGCGCGCGCAGGAACAAGTCGGCGAAGCGTTCGTTCAGCCCGCCCAGCCGATTGAGGAGTTCGGTCTGATATTCGCCCACCTGATCAAAGACCTGGGCGCCACGCCGCGCTCGCAAAGTTTTCTTGAGGTCGCGGCGGGTGAGCGCCTGGCCCGGCTGCGCGTAGTCGGCCGGTTCCAGGGCGGCAGGGACGATGAAGAACGTGCGGTCGGGGCTCTTGCCAGCCGCCGCCTCGAGACACACGCCGAGCGTCAGCGCGCCCCGCCGGCCCGGCTCGCTGAATTCCAGCGCGACATAGGCGACCGTGTTGCCGGGGCGCAGCCACCGATCCTCGCCGATCTTGCCACGCACGTAGGTGTCAAGATTGCGGTCAGACTGATCTTGCGCAAGTTTGTTGAATTGGATGCGGCCCAAGTCGGCGACCAACACCAACTGAATGGCGTCGAGCACCGATGACTTGCCCGAGCCATTGTGCCCGGCCAGGTAGAGGCTATCCTCCACCTCGATCAGATGGTGGGTGAAGCGGTGCCAGTTATGCAGAAAGATACGCGTGAGTGACAGCATGGTCAGAGGTCGTTAGCGCCCCGCCCAGCGGCCGAAACCAGGTGTTCAAGCATCGGCGGGCGCCTCGGCGTCATCGCTCGCGACCTGGCCATAGGCTTGCAGGCGGTCGGCCAGCGCGGCGATCTCCTGGGCGGGAATGATGACTTCCAAGACGGGCAGCAGTTCAATCAGCCCGTCCGGCGCGGCACTCCGCAGGCTGCCACCCCCGGCGGCCCGGATGAGCCGGGCGGCCTGCAAAGTGCGCAGGGCTTCGTCCAGGCTCGTCCGCTCGCGCACGCGCTGGTCGGGGAAGAAGGCCGCGTAGCGCTCGATCAGGCTGCCGACGGTCACCACCGGCTGGCGCGTCAGGCTGGCTTCGGGTCTTTCGCGCTTCTCGGCATACAGCAGCCGCAGGAGCAGCAGCCAGATCGTGGTCTTCTTGCCGAAGTGACGCCGATGCGCACCTTCGACCTGCGTCAGGCAGTAGATGCGCGTCGGCTCGTCAAAACGCAACTTCCAGCCGCTGACTTCCAGGTAGGCGGCTACCATCTCGCCGCGCCGGCGCAGGAAGTTGTAAGCCTGGCGATCAGCCTCATCTTCGCGCCACAGAAATCCGTCGGTGAACAGGCGGCGCACCGTTTCCGTGAACAAGGCCTGTTCGCCGGGCGGCAACTCACTGTAGGCTGAGCCAAATTCCACCAGGTTCACTGAGCCGCGTCCACGCGCACCAGCCGAAAGTCGCGGAAGGCAAATTCGCCCCGTTCCACCCACTCGTCGAGCGCCTCCACCCGATACCCGAGCGTGCCGTCGCCATACGCGCGCAAATAAATGAGGAGCGGCAAATCGTCGGCGTTGGCCAAGGCGAGTTCGGTCGCGCGCGCCTCCAGCCGATCATGCAGGAGCGAGTGCGCCAGGCGGCGGATTTTCTCGCGGCTGACAGCGCGATTGAGCTGCTGGAGGGTGGCCGCGCGGGCCAGGGCGAGTTCGGCCTCACTGAAGGCGTTGTCAGGTTCCGGCCCAGCCACAAACGGTTGGGCCGCGCGGGTGGGCGGAGCGAGTGACTCGGGTGTGGTCAATTCTAAACGGTGCAACTGAATAAGTGGCTCGGCGCTTTCCCAGCGTTCGTCGGTCTGGTCATGCAGCAAGCTGCTGAGGATGAGGGCGAGCTGGCCACTGGTGGTGCTATGCGCCTCTAGCTGCAATTCAACCGCGCGCACCGCGGCGCTGACGTAACGGCTGTGCCGCGTGTCAATCGCTTGGAGCCGGCCATCGAGGTCTTCAAACTGCTCACGCACGAAACGCAGTTGCCGCAGCAGGCGCAGCGCCGGGGAGGCCGGCGCCTCGCTGGGCAGGGGTTCGGCGTGCGCGGCGGCGGCCAACGACCCCGAACGCTCCAGTTGGCCCGCCGCCGCCAGCACGCCCGGCCGGAAGCGCGAGATGTGGTCCGTGGTCCGCAGTTGGTGATAGGCGCGGTCGACGATCTCGGTCTGGTAGGTTGAAAAGAAGGCCTCCAGCACGTCGCGCGCGGGCAAATCGCGCAGCACCTGATTGATATGCAGACCAATGTTATGCTGCAACTCCTTCAGGCCGTTGATCAACTGCTCGGTCTGGCGCTGCGCTTCCGGCAAGCGCACCTCGGCGTTGCCGTCGGTCAGGGCGGCCTGCATGAGGTCGTGAATGGCGCAAATCAGACCGGCCAGCGGGGGCGGCTGGCTGGCGGCAATTTCACTTAAAGCCTGCAACAGCCTGAAAGCGTATTCGGGCAAGATGAAGGTCTGCGTGAAATCGGCCTGGGTCTCGGCGCGCAGCCAGCCGCAGCGCTCCAGATAGCGCAGTACGGCAGCCGACTGAGCCTGAACTTTGTCGGCCGGCGCGGCGGTCTCAAGTGCGGTCGGCGCTTCGTCAGCGTCATGAGTCAGGTCGAGGCGGGTAGGGTCCGCTAACAAAGGGTAGATGACATTGATCGCCAAGTCGCGGGATAGCGGCTCGGGCTGGCGCTGGGCTTCGGCCAGGAGCGCCAGGAGGATTTCGGCATAGATGGGCGCGCCCGGTGCTGCCAATGGCTGGAAAAATCGCGGCGGGATAATGGTAAACAGATCGGGCACAGCCCCTTAGTCCTTACCTTTCGTGCGACGCTCATCCAACTGCCAGTTTTCGTATCAAAAGGATCGTCCATTCAATTCTAGCCAAGAATAGCAGTCCGCGCCAATGGTCGCCAACTTTGGGTGCATTCGCCAATTGTGGTCAGTTGGCGATACACTATGGCCTCCAAACACCAGGTGGCCTCGATGCCCAAATCCGACGCGGAGTTAGTGGCCCACCTGCGGGTCAAAGCGGAAACCGCCATCGCCAAAGCTGCGGCCACCGCGCCTTGCCGCCGAGCCGCACGGCGAGCACGTCTTCGTCACGCTCGAGGAAGCCCGCCAGCTCGCCGCCGTTCCCAATCCGCACGCGGATCCGGCGCTCCTGCGCGACCAGGCGGCCGCCGCGCTGCTGTACGTCTCCGGCAGGCGCGTCGGCGCGCTCGCGACCCTGCCCTTGGCCGCGCTCGATCTGCCGGCCCGCACGGTCAAGCAGTGGCCGGCGCTGGCCGGGACGCGGCCGTATGTGAAAGCGACCGAAACCTTTGAGCGGATTGCGCGGCGGCAGGTGCCGAGCAGTGTCATCTGGGAAGCCACGCAGCGGCATGGTCAGCGGCTGCCAGGCCAGGTCGCCCAACAACAGGCCAACGTTGGGGTGGAGCGGGTAGTCTTGCCGCCGGCCGCGACCGACCACGATCGGCCGCTGGGGGTCAGCCTAGATGGGGGCAAAATGAACATCCGGGGCGAAGGCTGGAAGGAGTTCAAAGCCGGGGCGGTGTTCGATGTCGTTGCCACGCCAGAACTGGACCGTGAGAGCGGCGATTGGGTGGATGAAGTCCACGGGGTCAATCTGAGCTATCGGGCGGTGCTGGGTAGCGTGGACGCCTTCGCCCCAGCCTTGTGGGGGCTGGCGGTCGCGCGGCAGGTGCCGCAGGCGGCGGACCTCTCGGTTGTGGCGGACCCGCACCTGCGGTGTAGGCAGGTGTGGGTCCGCGTGGATCTGGACCTTGGCCGATGACTTGTTCCCCCGACGGGGTGCAAATTGTGGACTGGTACCACGCCACCGAGTATCTGGCGCACAGTGCCGAAGTCCTCTATCCCCAGGCCGCTCAAGCCGTCCAGGCTTGGCAGAAGTCCCGGCGCGACGACCTGTTTTTGGGCAACACCCCATCGATCATCGAACGACTCGAGCGGGCCGGGCTCAACACCCAGGCCGAGTACTTCCGCCAGCACACCCGCCGCATGCAGTACCAGGAGTTTCACGAGGACGACCGGCCCCTGGGTTCCGGATCGGTTGAGAGCGGCCTCAAGCGCTTCAAGCATCGACTGTGTGGTGCCGGCATGCGCTGGTCGCGGCCCCCCGCCCCGCGCCAGCTAGTCGTCCGGGCCCCGGTCCAGTCCCACAAAAACAGTGAGCAAATGGG
>JBBRZY010000398.1:0-5146 GCA_038252885.1 Anaerolineales bacterium
CAGACCACCAGCAAGCTTGGCCAACAATGTAATTGTTATGGCAAGGCGTGCGGAATTCACTTAAACAGTTCTCTAATAGCGGAAGAGTAGTACGGCAAGTACCACTGTTGCTGAGAGAACCTGTATTGCGGTCAAGAAACCAATGACTCTTTCAATTTGCCTATGACGCCGCTGGTCATAAGATGCTGCTTGATATTGACGGATGATGTCATCAACACGAAGTCTAGACCGATTCTCATCTAGTCGACCATAGTTGGTAAATGCAGGTGCAAGGGCATAGATGGCCCAAAATACCCATGATAAAGCATTTAAAATCTAGCTACCTGACACTAGCTTATAAACGCTGAAGGTGGCCGAACGCGGCGACCTAGAGTAAGGTTGGGTTAGCGGACCGAACCTAATCTAGGAGCAGCGATGACCACCCTCAAATTGTATGGTACCTGGAAGCGACTGCTGGCGCAATGGCGGCCGGATGAGGCGCACACGCGCGTGACGAATATGGCCTGGCTGATTGTCGGGCTGTATGTGAGCCAGCGGATCCAAACGACCGCCATCGTGAAGCGTTGGAAAATCCCGGTCAAAGTGCCCAGTCTGACCCGGCGCCTGAGCCGCTTTCTGGACAACGCGGCCATTCGCCCGGCGATCTGGTTTCGACCCATAGCGAAACGGTTGTTGGCACGGGCAGCCCTCCAGACGCTGACGCTGATTGTGGATGCCAGCAAGGTCGGGGCCGGCCAGCAACTGGTGATTGTGGCCCTGGCTTACAAGAAACGCGCGCTGCCGCTGGCCTGGACTTGGGTGGCCTACGCCAAGGGAGCGATCGCTACCGAGGTGCAAGTGGCGCTGTTCAAACGGGTCCAGGGGTTGCTGCCCGACGGCGCACGGGTGATCTTGGTCGGGGATGCCGGTTTTTCCAGTGTTACGGTGCTGCGCCAACTGGAAACCTGGGGCTGGCAGTACGTCTTGCGCCAAAAGGGCAGTTGCCAGGTGCGGCGTGCTGGGCAAACCATTTGGGAGCGGCTGGATGCCTTGCTGACGGGCGCTGGACAACAGGTCTGGCTGCCGGGGGCGAGCTTCACGGCCCAGTGGGAGCACGTCACACACGTGCTGGCGCTCTGGCAGGCGGGCTACGAGCGGCCCTGGCTGTTGACCACCAATCTGCCTGACGCGCGCACCGCCCGTCAAGCCTATGCCCGCCGCATGTGGATCGAAGAAATGTTCGGTGATTGGAAAGCGCATGGCTGGGATCTCGAAACAACCCATCTGCGGCACCCGTGTCATGCCTCACCCTATACTGGGCCAGCCGGCCTCAGCCAGAGTGGGCCAATCCGCCTCACCCAGACTGGGCCAGCGGCCTCACCTAAAGTGGGCCAGGCGGCCTCGCCCAAACTGGGCCAGTGGCCGAATATAAGTCTCCCTACTGCGGGTATCCTCGCGAGCATCTTGCCCGCGAGGAGCCCCTGATGAAAGAGAGACTCAAGACGATGGACCTGCATGCCCTGTTACGCCGGTTGCGCGCCGGCGAGAAGGATCGCCAGGTGGCGCGCGCCCTGGACGTTGACCGCAAGACGGTGGGGAAGTACCGCCGGTGGGCGACGGCGCAGCACTTGCTCGGCGCCGACCCGCTACCCGACCTAGCCGCGCTGCACGCCCTGGCCACGGCGACCCTCGACCAGGCTCCACCCCCGCCCCAGAATCACTCCAAAGTCGAGGCCTACCGCGACGAGATCGCCGACCTGCTAAAGCAAGGGCTGCGACCCGGCCTGATCTATCAAAAGCTGGCCGAACGCCCCGAGTTCACTGCCAGCGAGTCGGCCGTCTGGCGCCTGACGGTGAAACTGCGCGCCGCCCAACCCCGGGAAGTCTTCGGGCGGATCGAGACGCCGCCAGGTGAAGTCGGGCAGGTGGACTTCGGCGAAGTGACGCCCGTGGTCGATCTGGCCACGGGCCAGACGCGCCGCACCTGGGCCTTCAGCCTGGTGCTGGGCTGGTCGCGCCATCAGTACGTCGAGTTCGTCTTCGATCAGAAGCTCCCCACCTGGCTGTTGTGCCACCAGCACGCCTTCGAGTTCTTCGGGGGCGTGCCCAAACGGCTGGTGATAGACAATCTCAAGGCCGCCATCCTGCAGGCCTACACGCGTGACCACGATGCGGAAGTCCAGCGCGCTTATGGGGAGTGCGCCGAGCACTACGGCTTTCTGATCGACCCGTGCCTGCCGGCCCATCCCCGCCACAAAGGCAAAGTTGAGAAGGGCGGGGTGGGCTATGTCCAGGGCAGTTTCATGCCCCTGCTTCCGGCCGGTACCACGCTGCCAGAGGCCAACCAGCGCGTCCGCCAGTGGCTGCTGACCAAGGCGGGCCTGCGCGACCACGGCACCACCCACGAAGCCCCGCTGGCCCGCTTCGAGAAAGTCGAGCGCGCCCAACTGCTGCCGCTTCCAGCCACCGCCTATGATCCCGCCGTCTGGAAACGGGTCAAGCTTCACCGCGACGGCCACGTCGTGTTCGAGAAGAGCTTCTACTCGGCGCCGAGCCGCCTGGTGGGCCAGATCCTGTGGCTGCGCGCTGGGTTGCGTGAGGTCCGGCTATTTGCCTGCGATTTCACCCTGGCTGCCACTCACACCCACGCCAGCCAACCCGGCCAACGGCTGACCCAACTCGACCACCTGCCGCCCGAGAAAGTGCGCGGCCTGACTGCTACGCGCGAGACTTGCCAGGCCCAGGCCGAGAGCATTGGCCCGGCTACGGCCCAGGTCGTGGCCGACCTTCTGGCCGATCGACCGGTCGACCGGCTGCGCAGCGCCTTGCGCGTGCTGGCCCTGGCCGACACTTACACGCCGCCACGCCTGGAAGCCGCTTGCACGCGCGGCCTGGCCTTTGGCGAGGCCGGCCTGCCGGCGCTGCGCCGTATCCTGGTCACCGGCCTGGACAACTGCGTGCTGCCCCCGCCGGCTGCCCTGGCCGAAGAAACTTTGACCTTTGCCCGCCCGGCCCACGAGCTGGCCGAAGCGATCCTTAGCGGTGCCAACCGGGAAGGGGCGACATGGAACTGAGACAGCACCTCATCCCGCAACTCAAGGCGCTGCGGCTCTCGGGCATCCTCGATACGCTTGAAGCGCGCATGCGCCAAGCGACCGACGAGCGCTGGCGCTACGACGAATTCCTCGAACGGCTCCTGGAAGATGAAGTCGAGCGCCGAGCCCAGAAGCAGTTGGCGCTGCGGGTGCGCCGGGCCGATCTGCCGTCCGACAAGACCCTGGAGACCTTCGATTTCACCTTCAACCCCGGGCTCAATCGCCAGTTGGTCTACGACCTGGCCACCGCTAACTTCATCCGTGAGCATCGCAACGTGCTGGTATGCGGCCCGACGGGGGTTGGGAAAAGTCACTTGGCGCAAGGGTTGGCCCACGAAGCAGCGCGCCGCGGCTTTGACGTGATCTTCACCAACGCCCACAAGATGCTGCGGCACCTGCATGCCGGCCGTGCCGACAACACCTACGACAAGCGCTTGGCGTTGTATGTGCGCCCCGGCCTGCTAGTCATTGACGACTTCGGCCTTAAGCCCCTGACCCCGCAGAACGCCGAAGACCTGTATGACGTCATCGACGAGCGCTACGCCGGCGATGGCGCCATCCTGCTTACCAGCAACCGCGCGCCGGCGGAGTGGGCGAGTTGGTTCGCCAATCCGCTGCTGGCCAGCGCCGGGCTGGATCGCCTGGCGCATCGCGCCCACGTCATCCTGATCACCGGAGCCAGTTACCGCGCCCGAGGCCGGCGGCAGCTGGAGGAGGTCGCCCTATCCACCGAGATGGCCGCATGACGCTTCACCGCCGTCCCGCCCGCGAGTGTCTGCCCACCGGCCGCCGCGTCAAGGGTCTTCGACCGTTTGGCATAAAACCGGGCGCGACGCGGGCCGGCCCCCTGCAAGAGCAAGAGCCAGGGGGCCGGCCCCCGCCGACCACCCGCCCGATTTATTCCGCCCGGCGCAACACGCCCGTGACCCCACGGACCGGCGGACAAGCGCTCCCGCGTAAGACGGCGGTGAAGCTCAAGGCTGTGAACCCAACCACCCCTCACCCCACTTCGTATCCGCCCGGAGACTTATTCGCGGCCATACCCCGTGGATTGGCCCAGTTTGGGCGAGGCGCCCTGGCCCTCTTTAGGCGAGGCTTGACAACCCGGATCGGCTCTCGCGTTTGGTCCTGGCTTTGGCCTTGCTCTATATCTGGCTAGTGCTCGGCGGTGAACAGCTCATCAAAGCCGGTCACCGCGCTGAGGTTGATCGCGCCGACCGGCGCGACCTCAGCCTCTTCCGCATCGGCCTGGATACCTTGCAGCGCTGCTTCACGCTCGAGTGCAAATTACCGATCCCTTTCCCCAGTTTGGTCGGGCTGCTAGTGTCAGGTAGCTAGTTTAAAATAGCTGGAATGGCTGGCAATCCGATAACGAAGCGGCCAGCCACATATAGCGGCCCCATGCCAAGAAACATATTGGTCCAGACAGTAACCATGAAGGTTGAGACAAGCAGAATTACTAGAACCCGTATTCGAGATTGCTGGACTTGGTTGTGAAGCCCATCCCTTTCTGCAATTAGATAGTCGATACTTAGAAACTCGTCTGAAACGATTTTGTCTACCACGTTATCACCTCGCTAGCTGCATGTTGCCGGTGAAGCTTCAATTGTAGGAGTAAATCAGCCAATCAGGCCATCCTAGATAAACTGGGGTAAGCGTAAGACCTAACATCCCCCAGACTACAACCATGACGGCTCTTCACTGGCAATAATGACTTGCCACGGCGTAAGACACCGCTTGTGGCATGGTCGGATCAATAATTTCAAAGTGATGCGACCAGTTAAATCTAAGGCGCCCGTCCAAACATTCTGCGCATAGATCTTTATGAAGTTGAGTTGTCCTGTCCATTACCGAGATTATAGACTTGCCACTGCATCAAGCAAGCCTGGGTAATCTGGGGCTATTTTGAAATGTACTGTGGTACAGAAGTATTGGGCAACCCTATGCCTTTGACACATGAATTGATGAAACTGCCGTCTACAGGTTTGTTGCATTAAGCATGATCAACAAAGACAGACACCTTCTCCCCCGCCCGTACCGGCGCCGTCAACCTGTTCTCGGCCGGAGCGCTC
>JBBRZY010000399.1:0-5142 GCA_038252885.1 Anaerolineales bacterium
ATCCGTTTCACACCTGCCCAGAATCAGGCTGCCCGTCGTGGGTCGGGCGTGGGTCCGTTACAAAATCCGTTGCCACGGTGACACCAAGTAAACTCCCCTTCGACATTGACGAGATGCTGCTTCGCATCGAGGCGGCGGTGGCGCCCTACCCCAAGGCCGCCATGTTCGAGCTGGCCGAGGCCGGGTTCACCAGTGTCTTCGAGCAGTTGGTGGCCTGCCTCATCTCCATCCGCACGTACGACGAGGTGTCGTTGGTGGCGGCCAGGCGGCTCTTTGCCGTGGCGCGCACACCGGCGGCCGTGGCGGCGCTGAGTGTGGCCGCGATTGACCGCCTGATCGGCACGGCGACCTTTCACGAGCGCAAGGCGGCGCAGATTCACGACATCGCGCGCAGGGCGGAAACTGAATTCGGCGGCGCGCTGCCGGCCGACCGCGCGCTGCTGCTGTCGTTCACCGGCGTCGGGCCGAAGTGCGCCAACCTGGCGCTGGGCGTGGCAGCCGGCACGCGCGTCATCAGCGTAGACATCCACGTCCACCGGATCACCAACCGCTGGGGTTATGTCAAGACGACCACGCCAGAGAAGACCATGGACGCGCTGGCGGCCACGCTGCCGGAGCGGCACTGGATCGACATCAACCGGCTGCTGGTGCCGTTTGGCAAGCACGTGTGCACGGGCACCCGCCCGCACTGCGCCGAGTGCCCGGTGCTGGCCTACTGTCAGCAGCTGGGCGTGGGCGAACGGCAATAAATCCAATCATTCAATCAATAGATGAATGCTTGTTTTTCAGGCGATTTTTTGACCTGCCGCCGGCCTGACACCTCTCACAGCCCCTTAGATAGTTTCTGATAGCCCGCTGGCGCTAGATTCACTCTCGAAGCAATGTTTGTGATGGTTTGCGCAACCCGGCGCATCTATTTTATGTAAATTTGGTAGAGGAGCGGTAGTATGGAAATCTCACGCCACTGGCGTTTGCAGCAGCAGCGGTATGCCCTGGTCGGTGAAGTCTGCCCCCACTGCGACCACAAAATCTTCCCGCCGCGCGACGTCTGCCCTAACTGCGCGGGCGAGGCCAAAACCCCCTTCCAGTTCAGCGGCAAGGGTGAGGTCTACAGCTACACCACGGTCCATGACGCGCCGCAGGGCTACGAGGGCAACGCGCCTTACACCGTGGCGATTGTGAAGCTGGCGGAGGGGCCGATGGTGACCGCGCAATTGACCGATGTGGACAACAGCCAGGTGGGGATTGGGATGCCGGTGGAGATGGTGACGCGCAAGCTGCGCGAGGACGGCGACCGCGGCATGCTGGTGTACGGCTACAAGTTCCGGCCGGTGCTGGCGCAAGCCTAGTCAGAAGCCTATAATCAAAGCGCCCTCCAATGCTGGAGGGCGCTTTTTGATTTCCGGGCGAACGGGCCGCGCGCTGGGCGAGGCCAAGCGCCAGCCTGCGCCAGGGGGTTGGGCCGCTAAGGGCCAGAAGGGAGCACCACCATGCGCCGCATCGTTACCTTACTGGTTATGACGCTGCTCTTGGCCTGCGCCCTGCCGGTCGCCGCCCCAACGGCCGCTCCAACCCTGTCGCCGCCGCGCGTGACCCTCAGCGCGCCGACGACGCGAGCGCTTACCCCCACCACCCCGCCGACGGCCACCTTAGCACCCAGTGAAACGCCGCCGCCCCATACCAACGTGGACGCCGCCACCATGCTGCACAAACTGCTCATGGGTTATCAGGGCTGGTTCAATTGCCCCGGCGACGGCTCGCAGGTCAATGGCTACTTTCACTGGTTCAAGAACAATACGCCCGACGCCGCGCACTTCCGAGTGGATATGTGGCCGGACATGAGCGAGCTGACTCCCAACGAGCAGTGCCCCACCAGCCTGAGCTACCCCGACGGGCAGCCCGCCCCCGTGTACTCCGCCTACAACCCGGCCACGGTCCGGCGCCACTTCCAGTGGATGAGCGACTACGGCGTGGATGGCGTTTTCGTGCAGCGCTTTGGCTCCGAGCTGGACGACCCGGCCCATTTTGACACGCGCAATGTGGTCACTCAGAACGCCCAGGCCGGCGCGGAGGCCTACGGCCGCGTGTTCGCCATCATGTACGACACCAGCGGCATGGACACCGCCACCTTCGTGGCCAAGCTGGAAGCCGATTGGAAGTATCTGGTGGACGTGCTCCAGGTGACCGACAGCCCGGCCTACCTGCACCACCACGGCAAGCCGGTGCTGGCGATTTGGGGCTTGGGCTTCACCGAACATGTCGGCACGCCCGAACAGGCGCTGGAACTGCTCAACTTTTTTGAGAACAACCCCGACCCGAAATACCAGGTGACGCTGCTGGGCGGCGTGCCCACCTGGTGGCGCCTATTGCTGAACGACTCGCTCACCGACCCGGCCTGGGCCGACTACTACTGCGCCCTCAACGTCATCAGCCCGTGGACCGTGGGCCGCTTTAGGAACAGCGTGGAGGCCGACAACTATAAGCCCGTGATGGCGGCCGACCTGGCCGCCGCCGCTGCGTGCGGCGCGGAGTACATGCCGGTGGTCTTTCCGGGCACGTCGTTCCATAACGACAGCGGCTGGCCGTTCAACGACACACCGCGCCAGGGCGGCAACTTCTATTGGCGGCAGGTCTACAACGCTGTGTCCATCGGCGCGCCGATGATCTACAACGCCATGTTCGACGAGGTCGATGAGGGCACGGCCATGTACAAGCTGGCCGCGACCAGCGCCGACCAGCCGGAGGGGGTAGACCTGGTGGCGATGGACACCGACGGCTACGGGCTGCCGAACGACTGGTATCTGCAACTGGCCGGGGCGGCCTCGCAAATGCTGCGTGGCGACCTCCCCCTAACCGCCGACATCCCACTGGCGGGCGCGGTTGCGCCGCAGTTGCCGGCCGGCACGTATCGCCTGCGCCTGCAACTCACGACGACGTCGGACTGGTCTACGCTGACACTGAATGACGGCGGCACGCTGGGCAACCTGGCGCTGGTGTCGGCCAGCCCGGAGGCGATCAATCTGGGCGCGGACGGCAATCGCTTGAGTCTCGGCCAACCCATCGACCGGGCCAACGCCGGCGGCAGCGTGGACCTGATCGTGGAGGGCTACCTGAGCGGCTTGCAGGCCGGCACGCCGCTGCAATTCGTCCTCGAGAGCGGCGCGATTGGGGACACCACCGTGCGGGTGTTCAAGTACGTGGATGACGCCGCGGTGGAAGTGGAGACCCGCATTCTCAACGGCACCAACCTGCCGTTTGAGATTCCGGCCGAAGCGTTCATCGTGTCGGCGACGACGCCGTAAAGCCAGCGCGCCGTGTAGGAGGTAACGCATGGTCTTGGATGACTTTCGACTGGATGGCCGGGTGGCGCTGGTGACGGGCGCGGGCCGGGGGCTGGGGCAGGCGATGGCGCTGGCGCTGGCCGAGGCCGGGGCCGACATCGCCGGGTCGGGCGCGCACGATCTGGAGCAGACTGGCGCGGCGGTGCGAGCGCTCGGACGGCGCTATTTGCCCCTCACCCGCGATCTGCTCACGGCCACGCCAGCCGACTTGCAGGGCCTGGTGGCGCAAGTGACGGGCGGATTGGGCCGGCTGGACATTCTGGTGAACAACGCCGGCATCATCCCGCGCGCGGCGGCGTTGGACCTGACCGAAGCCGAGTGGGACGCGGGGCTGCAAATCAACTTGAAGGCGGTGTTCTTTCTGTCGCAGGCGGCGGCGCGCCCAATGCTGGCGCAGGGCGGGGGCAAGATCATCAACATCGCCTCGGTGCTGTCGTTCCAGGGCGGACTGCGCGTGCCGGCCTACACCGCCTCGAAGTCGGGGCTGGCCGGCCTCACCCGTGCCCTGGCCAACGAGTGGGCCGTGCACAACATCAACGTCAACGGCATCGCGCCAGGCTACATGGTCACCGACAACACCGCCGCGCTGCGGGCCGACCCGACGCGCACGGCGGCCATCATGGAGCGCATCCCGGCCGGGCGCTGGGGCGAGCCGGCCGACCTGCGCGGCACGATCGTATACCTGGCCTCCGCCGCCTCGAACTACATGCACGGCACGATCGTGGCCGTGGACGGCGGCTGGCTGGCGCGCTAATCCGCGCCGGGAGCATCCATATGTTGTATTTGACCGTGCACTTGTATGGCCGGCAGGGGATCGCCGGCGAGTTCAGAGCGTATGAAACGCAGGCGTTGCGCCTCTTCCGGCGGCACGGCGGCGAGGTGCTGGCGGCCTATGTGCCGCTGCGCGCGCCGGAAGCAACCGCTGGGCCGGATGAAATTCAGGTCTTGCGCATCGCCGATCAGGCCAGCCTAGACGCCTTCATGCACGACCCCGAACGCGCGGCGTTGGCCGCCGAGCGGGAGCGCGTGATCAGCCGGACGGTGATTTTTCAATCGGCCGCGCTGGTCGATTATTAGGGCGGCGGGTCCAGCACGCCCTAATCCGCGCGCCGCTGACGCCAGGGGGCGCGCTAGACGAGTATTGATTTTAGCGCAGGTTTGGAGGTAAAATAGAGATCGTAATACGATAATCTGATCGATCGCGAAAGGTAGGCAACTGGTGGATATTGTGACCGTTTCACCCAAATTTCAGGTTGTAATTCCATTGAATGTTCGGCGGTCATTGGGCATCAAACCCGGACAAAAAATCCAGGTCGTGATCTACGATGATCGGATTGAACTCATCCCCATCCTGCCCGCCAAGAAAGCCCGCGGATTCCTAAAAGGGATTGACACCACCATCGTACGGGAAGACGATCGCGTATGAATGTAGTGGACTCGTCCGGTTGGCTAGAATACTTCGCCGATGATCCGAATGCGGACTTCTTCGCCGCGGCCATCGAAAACAAGCAGGAATTAGTCGTACCGGCCATCACCCTGTATGAAGTGTTCAAACGCGTTCACCAGCAACGCGGAGCGAGTGACGCGCTCAAGGCAATTGCCCAAATGCTACCCGGGCAAGTGGTTGAACTCAACACGACCGTGGCCCTCGGGGCAGCGAAAGTTTCCATTGAATTGGGCCTGGCAATGGCGGACAGTATTATTCTGACCACAGCGCGCATGTATGAAGCTACGCTCTGGACTCAGGACGAGCACTTCAAGAACCTTGAGGGCGTAAGTTACGTAGAAAAGAAAAAGACTC
>JBBRZY010000400.1:0-5137 GCA_038252885.1 Anaerolineales bacterium
CGTTCCTGGCAATTGAACAGGCGGCGCTGACGCAGATCGTGCCGGACCGGCGGCGGACGACGGTGTTCGCCTGGTACAACCTGGCCGGCTCACTGGCGACGGCGCTGGGGGCGCTGGTGGGCGGCAACCTGGCCCAGGCCGGGCAAGCGCGCGGGCTGATCGCGCTCGACAGCTACCGGCTGGTGGTGTTCGGTTATGCCATCGCCGGTGTGGGGCTGCTGGCGCTGTTCACACAGCTCTCGCCGGTGGTGGAGGCGCGCAAACTCACAGCCGCCGCTTCGCCGCGCAGTTGGCTGGGGCTGGCTCAGTCGCAGCCGGTGGTGCTGCGGCTGGCGGGCTTGTTCATGCTGGATGCGTTCGGCGGCGGCTTTGTGCTGCAAAGCCTGCTGGCCTATTGGTTTCACGTGCGCTTTGGGGCCGACCCGGCGATGCTGGGGGCGATCTTCTTCGGCGCCAACCTGCTGGCCGGGCTGTCGGCGCTGTCGGCCGGGTGGCTGGCACAGCGCATCGGGCTGATCAACACGATGGTGTTCACCCACCTGCCCTCGAACGTGCTGCTGATGCTGGTGCCGCTGATGCCCACCCTGCCGCTGGCGCTGACGGTGCTGCTGCTGCGCTTCAGCATCTCGCAGATGGATGTGCCCACGCGCCAGTCGTACACCATGGCGGTGGTGCCGCCAGACGAGCGCGCGGCCGCCTCGGGCGTGACGGGCGTGGCGCGCACGATTGGGGCTGGCCTGGCCCCGGTGCTGGCGGGACTGCTGCTGGCGAACACGGCGCTGTTGAGCGTGCCGTTCTTCATCTCTGGCGGGCTGAAGATCATTTACGACCTGGCGCTGTACCGGCTGTTTAGCACCGTGCGCCCACCGGAAGAGACGACGACGAAGTAGCCGGCGCGCGTGTTTTACGCTGCCGTTCGCATTCATAGGCCACCCGCCGCTTCACTCGCCACGGACTGGGGCGAAGCCCACACACCAGCCGAGAAATAGGCGCTGGGTCGGTTGCCATTGACGCCCAACCGGCTGTTTGATAATATGCTTAGGTATATTAACTATTAGCCCCGCTAACTAAAGCCTGGGCTTGTTTCAGCGTGAAAGCCGGGTAGTCTCCACATGCAACCGTTGTTCAAACTGCTCCCGTTTGCATGGCCGTACCGGCGGCGGGCCGTGCTGGCCTTGACGCTGCTGACGGCCGTGGTGGTGATGGACCTGGCCATCCCGCGCCTGATCGAGCACCTGATCGACGAAGGCATCACGGCGCACAACACCACGGTGGTGGTGCAAACCGCGCTGGTGATGGTCGGCATCTCACTCGTCAGCCTGTTGTGCGCGCTGGGCAACAACTTTGCCTCGGTGCAAGTGGGCTCGAGCGTGGCGCGCGATGTGCGCGAGGCGCAGTTCCTCAAGATTCAATCCTTCTCGTACGGCAATCTGGACGAGTTCACCACCGGCAACCTGATGGTGCGGCTGACCAGCGACACCAGTGCGTTTGAACGCCTGGTGATGGTGCTGCTGCGCATCGGCACGCGCGCGCCGCTGCTGATGATTGGCAGTCTGCTGCTGATGATCAACACCAACGCCCAACTGGCGCTGACCATGCTGCCGCTGCTGGCGGTGACGGTCGGGCTGCTGGTGTGGTTCAGCTTCCACATGGAGCCGCTGTACGGGCGGGTGCAGCGCCGGCTCGACCGGCTGAACACGGTGCTGCAAGAGAATATTTCCGGCGTGCGGCTGGTGAAGGCCTTTGTGCGGGCCGACTTCGAGAGCGACCGTTTCGAGCGCGCCAACACCGACTTCAGCAGCGAGTCGATCAAGGTCATGCAGATCATGGCGACCATGTCGCCGCTGCTGATGGCGTGCGTGAACCTGGGCGTGGTGGTCGTGATCTGGGCCGGCGGCCTGCAGGCCATCGCCGGCACGCTGACGCTGGGGCAGATTGTGGCCTTCAGCAACTACCTGCTGACGACGATGACGCCGCTGCTGATGATGACGCTGCTGTCGAATGTGGTGGCGAACGGTCTAGCCTCGGCCCAGCGCGTGAACGCTGTGCTCGACACTGCGCCGGAAGTGGTGGTCAGCCCCACCGCCCGGCCGCTGCCGGCCGACGCCGCCGGGCGCGTGACTTTAGAGCACGTGAGCTTTGGCTACAACGGCACGAGCCGGCTGGTACTGGAAGACATCAGCCTGACCGCCGAGCCGGGCCAAACGGTCGCCATCCTGGGCGCGACCGGGGCGGGCAAGACCACACTGGTCAACCTGATCCCGCGCTTCTACGATGCCACCAGCGGGCGGGTGTGCCTGGACGGCCAGGACGTACGCGACCTGTTGCCGGACGCGGTGCTGGCCCAAATCGCCATCGTGCCGCAAGAGAGCATCCTGTTCACCGGCACCATCCGCGACAACATTGGCTACGGCCGGCCCGGCGCGAGCGAGGCCGAGATCGTCGCGGCGGCGCAAGCGGCGCAGGCGCATGACTTTATTGTGCGCTTCCCGCTGGGCTACGACACGCGGGTGGAAGAGCGCGGCGTGAATATGTCGGGCGGGCAAAAGCAGCGCCTGGCTATTGCGCGGGCGCTGCTGACGCGGCCAAAAATCCTGATCCTCGATGACAGCACCAGCGCGGTGGATCTAGAGACCGAGACCAAGATTCAGCACGCGCTGGAGGCGGACGGGCGGCTGCACACCAGCTTCATCGTGGCCCAGCGCATCAGCACGGTGCTGAAGGCCGACAAGATCATCGTGCTCGACAAGGGCCGGATCGCCGCGCAGGGCACGCACGCCGAACTGCTGCGGACCAGCCCAATCTATCAAGAGATTTACGACTCGCAGTTGGGCGGCGGCACGCCGCTGGCGGTGGCCGCCGCGCCGGTGGCCGAGGGGACGCCGGCATGAGCGACCGACCGGCCGACAAGACCAAGGCGATTCTGGCCGCCTCGCCCATCAGCCGGCACAAGATCGAGAAGGCCGGCAACCCACGCCAGGCGCTAGGCCGGCTGATGGGCTACCTGGCCCCGTTCCGGCTGGCGCTGACGCTGGTGCTGGTGATGGTGGTGATCTACACCCTGCTGGGGCTGATGGGGCCGTACCTGATGGGCGTGGCAATTGACCGCTTCATCGGCGGCAAAGACTCGGCCGGACTGGTGCGCACGGCTGTGTGGATGCTGGTGGTGTTTGGGCTGAACAGCGCCTTCCAGGCGGCGGCGGCCTGGGCGATGGCGCGCGTGTCGCAGCAGGCGCTGCAGCAGGTGCGGCAAGACCTGTTCCAGCACTTGCAGGCGCTGGCGCTGCGCTTCTTTGACGAGCACTCGGCCGGCGAACTGATGAGCCGCCTGACCAACGACATCGACGCCATCAACCAGGCGGTGTCGCAGAACGTGACGGCGCTGGTGGCCGGCGTGCTGTCGCTGGTGGGCATCTTGGTGGCGATGTTTGTGCTCAACGTCTGGCTGGCGCTGGCGGCGGTGCTGGTGGTGCCGATCATGCTGGCGGCCACGGAGTTCATCGCGCGCTACACGCGGCGCGGCTTTCGCACGCTGCAACGCGACCTGGGCCACCTGAACGCCGTGATGGAAGAGGCCACCAGCGGCCTGAAGGTCATCAAGGCCTTCCGGCGCAATGAGTCGGTCATCGCCGAGTTTCGCAAGCAGAACACGGCGGTGTATGAAGCCGGGGTGTTCGCCAACAGCTACGGGTTGATGCTCATGCCAATCACCGGCGTGCTGGGCAACTTCTTTGTGATCGTGCTGGCCGGGCTGGGCGGCTACCTGGCGCTGGGCGGGCTGGTGAGCGTGGGCATGATTGCCACCTTCATCAACTACGGCCAGAACTTCATTGGGCCGCTACGGCAACTGGCAAACATGTACAATGCTATTCAGGCGGCGCTGGCGGGGGCCGAGCGGGTGTTTGAGATCATCGACACGCCGGTTGAAGCGCCGGACGACCCGCAGGCCGCGCCGCTGGGCCGGCTGCGCGGCGCGGTGCGCTTTGAGCAGGTGGCCTTCGGCTACCAGCCGGAGGTGCCGGTGATCACGGATCTGACGCTGGAAGCCCAGGCCGGGCAGACCGTGGCGCTGGTAGGGCCAACCGGCGCGGGCAAGACCACCATCATCAACCTGCTGACGCGCTTCTATGAGTTTCAGAGCGGCGCGATTACGATTGATGGGCGCGACATCCGCACGATGCGCAAGCGCGACCTGCGGCGGCAGTTGGGGCTGGTGCTGCAAGATACGTTTTTGTTCGCCGGCACGGTGATGGACAATATCCGCTATGGCCGGCTGGACGCGTCCGACGCGGAGTGCATGGCGGCGGCGGAACTGGCGGACGCCGATCACTTCATCCGGCAACTGCCAGAGGGCTACCAAAGTAACCTGAGCGAACGGGCGGGGAACCTGAGCCAGGGGCAGCGGCAACTGCTGGCGATCACGCGCGCCATCCTGGCCGACCCGGCGATTTTGATTTTGGACGAGGCGACCAGCAGCGTGGACACGCGCACCGAGGCCCGCATTCAGAAGGCGCTGCTGCGGCTGATGGCCGGGCGCACCAGTTTTGTGATCGCCCACCGCCTGAGCACGATCCGCGACGCCGACAACGTGGTGGTGGTGGACCGGGGCCAGATCGTAGAGCAGGGCAGCCACACAGCGCTGCTGGCGCGGCAAGGCTTTTACTATCAGTTGTATATGAGCCAGTTCAAGGGGCAGGCGATTTGAGCAGGTGGATTTTGACACGAATTTTCACGAAGGTATGTGGTCACAGCGGAAGGTTGGGCGACATGGGCGGAGATGAAGGCGGACGGCACGCGTGAGTGAGCGACCCACCGAAACCAGGCGTTCGTCCCCGGCCGGACTGCTCGGCGCCATCGGCATTGTGGGGCTGGCGGTGCTGTTTGCACTGGCGGTGACGCTGTTCGCGCTGGCCTCCAACCAGCGGCCCGCCCTGCCGGCCGAAGTCGCGCCGCTGCCCACGACGGTTTCAGAGGTGGCGGCGGTGACCAGCGCGCCCCCCACCCTGCCAGCCGCATTGGGCGCGACACCCACCGCGCCACCGCCGGCAGCCGCGCCGACTGAAACGGCCACCGCGATGGCTTCGCCTACTGACACGGCGACCGCCACGGTCACCGAGCCGCCGACTGAAACACCCAG
>JBBRZY010000401.1:0-5134 GCA_038252885.1 Anaerolineales bacterium
AAGATGCGGCCGCAAGATGCAGCGTGGACTTCGATCCGCAGGAGGGCAATATAGGGAGGAGGCACACCATGAGCACAGACCTAGCGGACGCCGAGGCTCATCAAGAGCCGGAACGTTACGAAATTCAACTGAAGGGACATTTAGATGACCGCTGGGCCGCCTGGTTTAGCGGCCTGACCATCACCCGGGAAACCAACGGCACTACGCGCTTAACCGGCGTGGTCGTGGATCAGGCCGCGCTACATGGCTTGCTTAGGAAAGTGCGCGATTTAGGCCTGCCATTAATCGCGGTCATTCAGGTTGAACCCAAACAGACAGACGGGCCGCAACCCCATGCGGACATTGATCCAACTGATCACACCTGATCACAACCGATCACACACATTCGACACAGGAGACAAACACATGAATACCAACAAACAGACCGCAATTGAAGAAAATCAAAAGGAGAGCAAGTCGAAGCCAACCGCTTCGGGTCTCATCCGCTGGGCCGGTTTAGCCGCTGTGGTGGCCGGGCTCTTTTACGCCGGCATTCAGCCGATCCATCCACCTGATGCGATTGCCTCAGTCACCACCACCGCATGGGCCATCCTCACCCCTTTGAAGACGGTCATGGCCTTCCTCTTCCTGCTCGGCATTACCGGCATCTACGCCAGACAAGTGAAAGCGGCGGGTTGGCTGGGGCTGGCCGGCTATCTCCTGTTGAGCCTGTGTTGGGCGCTCGAGACGGCTTATATCTTCGCCGAGGCTTTTATCCTGCCGCTGCTGGTAACCACGTCACCACAGTTTGTAGATGGGATTTTGGGGGCCGTCAGTGGGCGCGCCAGCGAGGTGAGTCTCGGAGCGCTCCCAGCGATTTATAAATTGGTCGGGGTAATGTATATGCTCGGCGGCCTGCTGTTTGGCATCGCGACATTCCGCGCTCGCGTCCTGCCACGCGGGGCGGCCGGTCTGCTGGCCGTCGCGGCTCTATTAACCCCCCTGGCTGCCCTGCTCCCGCACGAGATCCAACGGCTGGCGGCGATACCGGTGGGGTTGGCGCTGGTTTGGCTGGGCTATGCGCTCTGGTCTGAGCGACGCGAAACCGCCTCGGAACTCCTGCCTGGCAAGGCAAACCCCCAACTCAGCCAGGCCACAGCCGAGAGAGTTCGGATGCGTCGAGGTCGACCTCGACGTCGAGGTCGACGCCGACGCATCTGAACGCGTGACCTGGCAATTGAATGAACTGATCGGGTTACTACCTAAGTCCTTTTTGCACCCCACTACGAATACCCCACTACGAATACCCCATTACTAATGATGATGTCTCAGAAAACCAAAGTGCCCGCAAAAGCAGCTTCGGCCGGGTGGCTCGTGCCCACCGCATTGATCATGCTCATTGTCATTCCGCTCGCCGGCGGTGCCTTCCGCCTGACCCAGCTGGCCGGCGGCGCGGCCATCACACCCGCCAATGCCCGCTTCTTTGCATCGCCCCTGCCGGTGGTGGTGCACATCCTCAGCGTCAGCTTCTACACCATCCTGGGTGCGTTCCAGTTCGTGCCTGGCCTCCGGCAGCGGCGGCACAGTTGGCATCGCATCGCCGGGCGGCTCGTGATCCCGTGCGGCCTGGTGGCGGCGCTTTCGGGTCTGTGGATGACCCAGTTCTATCCCTGGCCTCAAGGCGACGGCGTGATCTTATATGGGTTGCGGCTGCTGTTTGGGTCGGCGATGTTCCTGTCCATTCTCCTGGGCGTGGCCGCCATCCGACGACGGGATTTTGCCCAGCACGGCGACTGGATGCTGCGCGGCTATGCGATTGGCATGGGCGCGGGCACCCAGGTGCTGACCTTGGCGCTCGGGGCATTGGTCGTCGGCCCGCCGAGTGAGCTCAGCCGAGCGCTGCTGATGGGCGCGGCCTGGGTGATCAATCTGGCCGTGGCCGAATGGGTCATCCGCAGACGGCCTATCCAGCGCCGCAACGCTTCGTTCTTAGGCGGGAATGCATGATTCAAGTTTGTGGTTATTTTTATTTGGAGAACGATGAAAACATTCGATGAGATGGTTAAGCTCGCGTCACCTGGCGGTCAAAGCACAGCGCTGATACCCCTGCCGTTGGCGCGGCGCATCGCATTGCATTGGGTGGTGCGATTGCTGATCACCTAGTTTGGCTTTGGCCTCATGACGGCCGCAGTCGTGACTGGGCTTCAAACCCTGTCAGTCGAAATCGGCCCCACCGTCTCAGTCGGCCTGCTTGGAGTGAGCGCGTTGCTAGCGGTCTTTGCGGTGACGCGGCTGATTGAGCAGCGCAATCCGGCAGACATTGGTTTGGGGGTGCGGCGTTTCGTCATGGACTGGCTCAAAGGCGCCGGGGTGGGTGCGGCCTACCTCTGTGCGTCGGTGGGCATCCTGGCAGTGCTGGGCGGCTATCGGATTACCGGTGTCGCATTCGCCGGACCAGCACTTGCGGGTGGTCTCTTATTACACTTTCTAGTGGGCGTTTTTGAAGAAACACTCTTTCGTGGCATTCTGTTTCGATTTTTGGAAGAAGGGTTGGGATCGTGGATTGCATTGACCCTGACCGCGCTGTTTTTTGGATTGTCGCACCTGAGTAATCCGAATGCCACCGTGTGGAGCGCCATCGCGATTGCGCTGGAGGCCGGCGTCTCGATTGGCGCGGCGTATATGGCAACGCGCAGTTTGTGGTTTGCGATGGGGTTGCACACGGCCTGGAATTTTCTTCAGGGCAATATTTTCGGCGTGGCGGTCTCGGGTAATGGAGCGCCGACCGACAGCCTGTTTAGACCGCTCATTCAGGGCAATCCATGGCTGACCGGCGGCGCGTTTGGCATCGAAGCCAGCGTGATTACGGTTGTGTTGGGGCTTGGCCTGGGCATCTACTTTATTGCTCGGGCCGTGCGCCAGAAACGCATCATGGGCGGGTTGTTGCGGCGCGGCGGAATCAACCAGCTTGGCCGCATTTCCTAACCCATCGCTTCGCAGCCGCGGCGTAGAGCAAGCAAGCCATCTGGGCTATCGGGCGCGATGGTGGCGGTGACTTGCATATGCGGCCATAGGCGGGTGGTGGCAACCGGCACAAATTCCACATCCCCTTCCTGGCATCGCACGAGCAGACAACCCTGTGGAAGCCCCAGTTCGCGCACTTCCCTGCCAGCAAAGGCAGAGTCTGGCTCGATCTCAACTTCCACGATGAGTGGGGCTTGAGTTGGGTGAGGATGAATGCCGCCCTTCATCAGGTCGCGCGCCAGCAAGGTTTCGTAGATTGGCAATTCGCCCATGAGTTCAGCAACGGCATAGGCTGTAAAGCAGGCAACGGCCAGGGGCAGCATCTGGTCCAGGTTGGTGGTCATCTCAAGAATGAGCACAATGCCGGTGAGGGGAGCGCGGACAATGGCGGTGAAGTAGGCGGCCATACCCACGACAGCAAAAGCTCCGGCCTGGGGTGCAATATCAGGGGCGATGGCATGGGCGATCAGGCCTATTGCCAGCCCAAGCAATGCGCCCAGGGCGAGTAGGGGTGCAAAGATGCCGCCCGGCGCGCCTGTGGCATAGCTGGTCAGGGTGAGCACGAAGCGCAAGACAAACCAGAGGGGAATGACGGCCAACCCAAACTGTGCCAGCAATGCAATTTCAGCGAGCTGATGCCCACCACCGATACCCACAGGTGCGAACCAGCCGACCAGCCCAATGACGGCGCCAGTTACGGCAACGGCAATCCAGGGTGAACGGGTTCTGGCTGCGAAATTGGCAAATAGGGTTTGGGTGAAAACGAGTCCGCGATTGAACGCCACTCCCAGCACCCCCGCGACGATGCCGACAATGACAAATATGGGGAGGGCCGACAAGGGTGGCACGGGGTAGTTTGGCACCTCAAAACTTGGCATCTGGCCAAGCAGTAGACGCGCGACGATGTTGGCAATCACGGCAGAAACGAAGGCCGCACCCAGCACAATCGGGCGAAAATCCCGCTGCACTTCCTCAAGGACAAAGATGACGCCGGCGAGTGGCGCATTGAACGCAGCGGAGAGGCCAGCGCCGGCACCTGCGGCAATCAGGGTTAAACGGTCGCGGGTGCTGGTTTTGAGGAATCGGGCGACGGCATCAGCAACTGCGCCGCCTATTTGCACCGATGGGCCTTCACGGCCTAACGCCAGACCGCTGCCCAAAGCCAGAATGCCGCCAAAGAATTTGACGGGAATGACGCGGCTGGCATCCAGGTTTCGGTAACGATGTAGCACAGACTCAAGATGCGGAATGCCGCTGCCGGCGGCTTCGGGCGCGAAACGGCGCACTAAAAAGACTGAGCCAACAGCGCCAATGAGTCCGAACAAAGCCGGGAAAATCCAACCCAATATTGGGAATTGATGCGACCAGGTGATCAGGCCATTTCGCACCGAATCTCCTAGCGTTAGCAGGTAACGAAAAACTGCGGCCGTGAGACCGGATAACAGTCCAACCAATGCCGCGCGAGGAAAGACTTTGCGACGTTGTTGGCTGGTGTAGAGGTATTCGGCTAATTCAGATTGGGCGTCAGACTCCTTCTGCTCAGTAGGCAGAATATTTGAGAGGCGTAACCATGACATGCCTAAGTATCTCCCCTATGTTGCAACTTTTTGCCCAAGTTCGCCAAACAACCAGAGTGAAGTGAGAATGTCTGTAGTGGTGGGGCAACGACGAAGGGACTGCCTAGGGCAGTATTCGGTTAGCCAAGCCTCAGCTTATTACCAGAAACTTCTGACAGAAACTTGAGCTCTTTCCTGATGTTCGTTGGGGGCAGGAACGGTTATGTTGTCTGAAGGTAAAAAGAGGAAGTGTACCCGGTTCATCAGGTGAGATATAGGTGAAAAGGGATGGGGCTGGCTCATGTTCAAGTTTCTTTTGAGATGTCTTATTTTTATTGCACTGTTTGTGTTCGGATTACTCATTTGGGGTGTAGTCATTGAGCCTCGCTTTGTTGATGTCGAAACGCATCGCGCTGCCATCCCAAATCTCCCGGCGGAATGGGAGGGACAACGTGTCGGCGTCATCGCGGATCTGCAGGTGGGAATGTGGCTGGCAAATACGGACACAATTGGCCGAGCCGTTGCAAAACTGGTTGAAGCACGCCCGGCCGTGGTGCTGCTCGCAGGCGATTTTG
>JBBRZY010000402.1:0-5115 GCA_038252885.1 Anaerolineales bacterium
GAAGTGCTGCTGCTCGTCGCCTACACCCCCACCCTGTTCGCCCCGCCGCTGGCCGCCGTCGCCGCCGGCGCCCTCACCCACGCGCAGGCCCGCGCCCAAGTCGCCGCCCAGGTCGGCGGCGGCTAAAATATCGGCCCAAAAAAAAAGGGCGTTCACAGGAACGCCCCGCCGGCAGCGATGTTGCCTACATCCCTAATCAACCACCCTCCAGCCCCTAACTTCTGACTTCCGCCTTCTACTTCTGCCATGGTGCCGCCACCACCTGGCCCAAGCGCCGTGTCCGCCAGAGGAAGTAAGCCGCGCCGGCCAGGCACACCCCCACCGAGATGATCGAGGCCTCGGCCCCAAACTCTCCGCCCGACAGCCACGCTGGCCCGCTGAACTGCGACACCAGCAGCCCTGGCGCCAAGTTAGACCCGGACACCGCCACGCCAAACAGGCCGCCCTGTGTGAAATTCCAGGCCAGGTGCAGGCCAATCGGCAGCCACACCCGCCCGGTGGCCTGGTAGGCCAGCCCCAGCAGCACGCCGGCCTCCAGCGCAATCGCCAGGGCCGAGACCCACGTGGCGCTCGGGTTGCCCAGGTGCAGCGCGCCAAACAGCAGCGCCGACAGCCCCAACGCCACCCACGTGCCCAGCCACTCCTGCATGATGCGGAAGAACACCGCCCGCAGCATCAACTCTTCCACGAAGCCCGACAGGATGGATAGCCCCAATATCACCGGCACGCCCGCCCAGCCGGCCGTGCCCGTCACCCGATACAGCCCAAACAGCGCCAGCAGCCCAAACGTCAGCGTGAACAGACCGGCCCCCCAGGCCAGGCCCAGCGCAAATTCGCGCGGCGCAGGGGCCAGGGCTAGCTCCGGCAAGGGGCGGCGACGTTCGTACCAGCGCGCAAAGGCATAATAGCCGCCCAGCCCCGCCGCCGCGCCCACCACGCTGATCAGCAGCCCCAGCAACGGCTGGCCGAAAGTCAGGAACAGAAAAGCGAACTGGCCCAGGCCATAGATCACGCTCAGCCAGACAAAGCCCACCAACGCTCGCACCACCGGAAATTGCAGCACGCGCATCATTTCAGTTCGTCCTCCAACTGTTGGCAGTGTTCGGCCGCGTGCAACGCCAGGCGGCGCGCCGTCGCCTTTACGGCGTGATCCAGATCACATAGGTCAGGCTGGTTTCGGCGTAGGCGGCTGCCACTTCCCAGCAGCCGGCGGCAGGAAAGTTGCCGCCCACCAGCATGAAGCTGCCGAAGTCGGCGTGAAAGCCGTTCGTCGCCGTTTGCGCGTCCAACGGCGGCGCGTCCGCCTCCAGCCGCCGGCCAGTCACGGTCAGCGCTGGCAATGGCTCGGCCTGCCAGTAATACCCATCGCGCCCAAAGAACATTTTTTGGCCGTAGCCGCTGGCGTCGTGCGGCAACGCGGCCCACGCGCCGTTGGTTGGCAGCGCCGTCCACAGCGCGGCCGTGCCATACCAAAAATAGCCGGCGGGGTTCACCGCACCCGTCGGCGGCGCAAAGGCCGGGTCGGGCGCGGTCGTCACTGGGCAGCTATCGGGTGGCAGTGCAGGCAGCTCGGCCGCCGGCACCGCCCCTTGGCAGCGCCCCGCCCCGCGTCAGCCACAGCGCCGGCCCGCCCGCCCCCGCGTGCCCGTGCGCGCCATGCACCGCCGCCACCCAAGCCGCGTTGTTGTGTACCGCCGCGCTGAGCAACGCTGCCTCGCCACCCGACCTCAGCATCTCACCGGCTACCGCCCCCACCATTCGTGTAATTCGTAGCCAATGGTTTTGGCCTTTGCCTCAATGCGGCACATAGGGCGCTTCTTCATCGATGTCGCCCACGAACTCCGGCAGGCCAGTGTGCCCCAGCGCCTGACGGATCGCCAGGTTCTCGCCGGTGTGATACCAGTAGTGGTAGATCACGCGCTGAATCAGGTTGCCGGCCGTGAAGCCGGCCGGGTCTTGCTCCATGGGATGCGCGGCCAGCAGCAGGTCGTTGGTCAGCGTGTCGAGGTACGGGTCGGCGGCGGTCGTCACCGCTTCCCAGGCGGCCACCATCTCAGCCAGCGGCGGCGTCAGCGCCGGGCAGCCATAGCAGAACTTCTCTTGCAGCATCGGGTTCGGCAACTGCCCTTGCAACCGGAACAGAAAGTAGCGCTGCTCTTGCCACGCCAGGTGCCCCACGTTCCAACTGATGCTGTTTAGCGCGCCCACGCGCGTTTGGGCGTCGGCCTCGCTCAGCCCCGCCAGCCCGCGGCGGAACTCAGACCGGGTGAAGCGCAGTTGCAGTACGAGTGGATGTGTCATGAGGGGTCTCCAGTCACAGTTTCGGCCGACGCTAGCGTAGCGTGGATGATCTGCTCTGCCCCCCCTCATCCACCCAGGCCACGGCTGGATTGAAGTTGTCCAACACCGCCTATAACCATCCTATCGCGCGCCTACCAGTGCCTCTGGCCTCCCACGCGCCCAAATTCGTGTAATTGGTGGAATTCGTGGCCAAAGGTTTTCCCCCTGTGGGATGCCCCACCTCACCCCCCGCCCGCCGGCTCCAGCACTGGCCCGGCCCCGTACATCGCCAGGCGCGAGCACATCTCGGCCATCTGCTCCGGGCTGTACGGCATCCCCTGGTCGAGCCACCAGATCACCATGTTCAGCTTCACCGCCGCCAGGTAGTTCGCCACCACCTCCAGCGGCATCGCCAACGCGCGCCCCGGATACTTGCGCATACAGTTCTCGCGGATGCGCCCGGCCACGAAGTCGCGAATGCCGCGCGTGATCTCGGCCGCCCCCTGCCCGCTCAGCACCGCGCGATACAAATCGGCGCGCTCCTGCACATGCCGAAAGGTCAGCTCGTCGTCGATCCGCTGCGTGTCGGCCGTGAAGGTCAGGTGCGTTTGAGACTCCATCTTCTGCATCAATTCATCGAGGGTGTCGCGCAGCATGTTCAGCAGCAACTCGTCCTTGTCGCGGTAGTGCAGGTAGAACGTCGCCCGCCGCAGCCCGGCCCGCTCGGCAATGTCTTGGATGCTGGTCGCGTCGTAGCCCTTCTCCAGGATCAGCGCCACCAGCGCCTCGCGCAGCACTTGCCGCGTGCGCACCACGCGCGGATCGAGCTTTTTCGTTGCGGGGGGATGAGTTATAGACATGTGTCAACTATGGTACAGGCGGCGCAGATTGGCTATTGACGCCCAAGCTGATCGGATTATAGTAGTTAGCGTACACAGCGTAAATAATAGTACAGGGTGTCAAGAAAGGCAAGACCATGTCGTCCAAACTTCCCCCCACGCCGCCGGGCAACCTGTTTCTCGGTCAGTTGCCCGACTACGCCCGCGACTCGCTCGGCTATGAGACGCACCTCGCCCGCACCTATGGCGACATCGTCCACATCCGCTGGGTCGCCAAGCACGCCTACCTCATCAGCCATCCCGACTACGTGCACCAGGTGTTGGTCGAGCAGGCCGACAAGTTCTATAAGGCCCCGATCTATCGCGAGCTGCTGTCGTACTTCCTGGGCAACGGCCTGCTGACCAGCGATGGCGACACCTGGCGCCGGCAGCGCAAGCTGGCCCAGCCCGCCTTTCACACCAAGCGCATCCAGGCCTACGCCGACGTGATGGTGGCCTACACCCAGCGGCTGCTGGTGCAGTGGCGGCCCGACGCCACCCGCGACATCAACGCCGACATGATGCACCTGACCCTGAGCGTAGTCGCCAAGACGCTGTTCGACGCCGACATCGAGAAAGACGCCAACCGCGTCGGCACCGCCCTGACCGACATCCTGGAAGTGACCAACCAACGCCTGCAATCCCCGATCCAGGTCATCCCCGACTGGATCCCCACCAGCGGCAACCGCCTCCGCAAGGCCGCCGTGCGCGACCTCGACGCGATTGTGATGGGCATGATCAACGAGCGCCGCGCCACCAACGAAGATCGCGGCGACCTGCTCTCGATGCTGATGCAGGCCCGCGACGAGACCGGCCAGGGCATGAGCGACCAGCAACTGCGCGATGAGGCCGTCACCATTGTGCTGGCCGGCCACGAGACCACCGCCAACGCGCTGGCCTGGACCTGGTACCTCCTGGCGCAGCACCCAGAGGCCGAGGCCAAGCTGCACGCCGAGCTAGACCGCGTGCTCGGCGACCGGCCGCCCACCACCGACGACCTGCGCCAACTGCCCTACACCGAGATGGTGATCAAAGAATCCATGCGGCTGTACCCGCCCATCCCGTCGTTTGCGCGCCTGGCCATGGAAGACGTGGCGCTCGGCGATGGCTACGTGGTGCCGCAGGGCATGATCGTCAGCATGAGCCCCTACGTCATCCACCGCGACCCGCGCTGGTTCCCCGAACCGGAGGCCTTTCGGCCCGAGCGCCTGAGCCGCGAGAACGAGAAGTTGCTGCCCAAGGGCGCCTATCTGCCGTTCAGCACCGGCCCGCGCGTGTGCATCGGCAACAACTTTGCCATCATGGAGGCCGTGCTCATCCTGGCCACCATCGCCCAGCGCTACCGCCTGCGCCTGGTGCCCGGCCAGACCATCACGCCGAAAGCCGCGCTCACGCTCCGCCCGCAGCCGAACATCCAGATGACGCTCGAAGCCCGCCACGTTGGACTGCCGGCCAGCGCCCCGCAGCCAGTGGAGGCGCTGTCCCTGGCCTGAGCGGCGAACCCCGCCCCACATCGCAAACACAAAACCGCCGGAGCGACATCGCTCCGGCGGTTTCAATTTTCGTCTGGCCCTACAGCCCGGCCTATTTCATCCTCACCGCCCCGCACCAACCCCGATATCAGCGGCAAGTCCAGACTCGCGGCTGCTATTGTTGCGGTTGTCTCGCCGTTTTCCATAACGTTGCCGATTACCACAACACGTAATAAGCCGCTGTCAGATTCCGCAGGTATTAGGGGTTGTACGATGAAGTATGCGGACGGCATGCGGCCACTAGCAGGGTCTAGCACGATTGGCCCATCACCAATTATCCTTACGAAGTTGCTTGTTTCAGTCCAAGCACTGGCTGCCGGAGAATATAGAAAGAGGCGCACTCCCCAGTCAACCGGAAATGTAACACTAACTGCCGATTCGTTAGTTATTTGAATTCCGTAACTTCCGGCTTCTGGAGACCCAAA
>JBBRZY010000403.1:0-5105 GCA_038252885.1 Anaerolineales bacterium
GCGGGTGTTGGGGTTGTAGACGTCGAACAGCTTCTTGATCTCGTCATCGCTCAAGATGTCGATCAGGTGGCGCGGCAGTTTGGGGGGTCTTGAGCGCCGCAAACGGATTGCCGTAGCGGTTCTCGTCCAGCCAGACGCCGAAGGTCTTCAGCGAGCGCACCTCCTGGTGGATGGTGCCGAGCGACAGCGGCCGGTCTTAGGTGGGCTTGTACGGGTGGCTGGTGAGGGAGCCGGCTATTTCGCTGCGGACCAAAAGACCAGGGGTTCAAGTCCCTCAAGCGACACAAGAAAGGCCAACTGGTAAAGATGGGTATTTGCCAATCAAAGGGCCGTTATCAAAGGCTTTCTCTGGCCGATCAGCTGTTGCGCGAGTATCCGAAGCAACTGCGCTTAACCGGACGATCTCCAGCCGAAAGTACCGCTGGCCAGTATTGCCGGCACTTAGCAAGCCTGCGACGCTGGACGCCCAGCGTTCATCCCGGCCGGGCACTTTCGCCGCGCGTAACCCGACTATAATGCGATTGGTGTTCCATTCCTCGGGTCACACCTTCTAGCGGCTAAGGCTAACCAGATGAACTGTCCCAACTGTAGCGCCGCCAACCCCGACCACTCGCGCTTCTGCAACAACTGCGGCCAGCAGTTGGCCGCCGCTCCGCGCTCTGCCGCCCTGGCACCATCCGCCCCTCTGACCCCCACGCGCCCCGCCCCACCCGTGCCGGCCGCCCTGGCAGAAAAGCTCCTGGCCGCGCGCTCAGCGCGCGCCATGGAGGGTGAGCGGCGCGTCGTGACCATGCTCTTCTGCGACGTCAAGGGCTCCACCGCCGCCGCCGAGCAGCTCGACCCCGAAGAGTGGACCGACATCATGAACGGGGCCTTCGAGCAGATGATCCGGCCCGTTTACCAGTTCGAGGGTACGGTGGCGCGCCTGATGGGCGATGCGCTGCTGGCGTTCTTCGGCGCGCCCCTGGCGCATGAGGACGATCCCGAACGCGCCGTGCGCGCCGGCCTGGCCATCGTGGAGGCGATGCGCCCATACGGCCAGATCGTCCGGCGTGACTGGGGCCTGGACTTCGACGTGCGCGTGGGCATCAACACGGGCCTGGTCGTGGTGGGCGCGGTCGGCTCCGACCTGCGCATGGAGTACACCGCCCTGGGCGACGCGATTAACCTGGCCGCCCGCATGGAGCAGACCGCCCAACCGGGCACAGTGCAAATCGCCCAAGCCACCTACAAGCTGGTTAGCCCGATCTTCGAGTGCGATGACCTGGGCGAGATCGAGGTTAAGGGCAAGGAAGCGCCCGTGCGCGCCTACCGGGTGCTGCGGCCGCGCGCCCTGCGCGGCCGGCAGCGCGGGCTCGAAGGTCTGGAATCGCCTCTGGTGGGCCGAGACGCCGAGTTAGAGGCCCTGCGCACCGCCCTGCTGGATATTGAAAGCGGCCACGGCCGGATTGTGTCGTTGATGGCCGAGGCCGGTTTGGGCAAAAGCCGGTTGGTGGCCGAATTGCGCCAGGTTGCCAGCAGTTCCAGCCTGCATTGGCTGGAAGGGCGCTGCCTGTCCTACCAGACGAGCACCCCATATGCACCTTTCCTGGACTTACTGCAAAGCCACTTCTTGCTGACGAACGCGCCCGTTGATCCAGCCGCGCGTTACGACTATTTGCGTGAGCGCATTGCCGAAGTAGCCCCGGCGCAGGCCGACGACCTGGCCCCATACGTGGCAACCCTGCTGGGCGTACCCTTGACCGGTCTGGCGCTGGATCGCGTGCGCTACCTGGAGCCGCCGCAACTGCGAGCGCGGGTTGATCAGGTCGTCGGTGACTACCTGGAGGCCTTGACCAGTCAGGCGCCGGTGGTATTGACCATTGACGACCTACACTGGGCCGACCCCACCTCCCTGGAACTGCTCCAGGGGCTACTGCCGCTCACCGACCGGGCACGCTTGTTGATCCTGGCCGTGTTCCGGCCCCAGCAGCAAGAGCCCGCCTGGCGCTTGCATGAGACTGCCGCGCGCGACTTCGCCCATCGCTACCAAGCGCTCGCCCTCAAGCCCCTGGCGGCCGGCGATGCGCGCCAACTGGTCGCCAATTTGCTTCAGATCGAAGACCTGCCCGCCCGCGTCCGGCAGTTGATTCTCGATAAAGCCGAGGGCAACCCCTTCTTCGTGGAAGAGGTCATCCGCTCGCTGCTCGACAGCGGTCTGGTCATCCGCGTGGATGGCCACTGGCGCGCCACCCGTGAGATCGAGCACATCGCTGTACCCGACACCCTGGCAGCCGTCATCCAGGCCCGCCTCGACCGCTTGGACGAGACGGCGCGGGCTGTCATCCAGTCAGCGGCCGTCATCGGCCGGCAATTTTCGCGGCCGGTGCTGACGGCCATCCACCCAGCGTCCGGTGGTCTCGACGCCTCTCTGACCGAGCTGCAGCGACGCGAGCTGGTGCGCGAAAAGGCGCGTCTGCCCGAACAGGTCTTCATCTTTAAGCATGCGTTGACCCAGGAAACCGCCTACAACGCGCTGCTGCTCAAAACCCGCCGCGACCTGCACTTGGGCGTGGCCGGCGTGCTCGAGCGGACGGCCCCCGACCAGGTAACGGACCTCGCCTATCACTTCCTGGCCGCGCGCCAGCCCGCCCGCGCCCTGCCCTATTTGCTGGCCGCCGGCGAGCGCGCGGCCCGCAGCTATGCTTCGCCTGAAGCCATCGGCTTCTATCGCCGAGCCCTGGAGATCCTGCAAACTGAGCCGGAGGCGGCCGCCCTGCGGCGGGCCTACGAGGGCCTGGGGCAGGTCCAGACCTTCGCCAACCAGGTGCCGGAGGCGCTCGCCACCTACGCCGAGATGCAGGCCGCGGCGGAGCGCCTGGGCGACGGGCCTATGCGCATCTCCGCCCTTAACAAGCAAGCCTATCTGACCGCATTGCGATTGGGACAATTCGAGCACGCCGGCGTATTTCTTGAGCAGGCCGACGATCAGGCGCGCGCCCTGGACGATAAATCCGGCCTGTCGGAGATGGGCCTGGTGCGCTGCATGATGTGCACAGCGGTGGCCGACTTCGAGGGCGTTATCCGCTACATGGACGAAACCCGCCGGTTGGGCGAGGCGCTGGGCATCCGCGAACAGATCGCCACGAGCTTGACGCACATCGCCAACTCGCAAGCCCTGATGCTGCTGTTCGACCGAGCGCGCGCTACCCTGACCGACGGACTGCGCCTGTGCCGCGAGATCGGTGACCGCCAGCATGAAGCCGAGATGCTGGCCATGGCCGCCCCCCTGTGCCACCTGGCCGCCGGCGACCTGGCGGCGGCCGTACAGGCGGCCGAGGAGGCCTTCACCATCGGTCGCGCCATTGGCGACCCGATCGCACAAGCCGAGGCCAGCCGCCTGTTAGGCCAGTGCGCTCACTGGCAGGGCGACTATGAGGCCGCCATTGCCCATTACCAGCGCTATGTCGACACCAGCCGCGCCACTGGCTTTGCCTGGTCGGAAGCCGACGGGCTTTGCCGGCTTGGCACGACCTACTTGGACATCAGCCCCAGCCTGCTGGAACGCGTAATCGGCTTTCACCAACAGGCGGGGGCCATCCTGGAGCAGCCGGGAGGCACCTTGATGGGTGCTAGCGCCTGGGCGGAGATCGGATATTGCCTGAACGCCGCGGGCCAACTGGACCAGGCCAGCGCGTATTTCCTAAAGGGGCTAAACGTCCCCACGATGACGATCAACTTGGAGCGACCCCGCCTGCTGGCGGGAGCGGCGCTGGTCAATCTCCAGCTCGGCCACCTCGGCGAGGCCTCGGCGCAAGCCCGCGAAGCCGAAGCTTATGTCACCGCCAAGGGCTTGGCCTTCCTGGCTCCCCAAGTAGCCTTCTCGTCCGGCCGCGTGGCCGAGGCCCAGGGCCAGCCGGCCGAGGCGTTGGCCCATTACGAGCGCGCCGAGCAATGGGCGCTGCCCCTGGGGTTCCGTCCCATCCTCTGGCAGGTCCGGGCCGGGGCCGCCCGCGCCCTGGCAGCGCTAGGCCACGCCGAACTGGCGGGCGCGCGGCGCACTGCGGCGCGGCACACCGTTGCAGAAATCAGCGCGCTCTTTGTGGCCTCCGACTTGCGCGAGCAGTTTCGACAGCAGGCCAGCGCCGCCATTGACCGCGAAGCGATTTGAGCCGCTCACCTGGACCGATTAACCTGTCCCAACGCGACGAGGTGGCTTGGCGCCAGCCGACCAACTGTTCCGGCCGCAGCCCGCACGGCTGACTACCATGAGGATTGCGTTTCAGAAACGACCAGGAGAACCTAACCTTGGCGTTGCGTTCTTCTGGCGACTTGCCATCCATACCCCGCGGCCGGTCAAGCTCACCGACAATTTCATTCCCGAACTCTTCTACGGCTACTTCTTGGTCAAGACCGGTGCCGTTCACGTGCAAAAAGCGCCGGGCCAGGCCGCCGACCGGCTACCCGACCAGGCGCTCAGGACGCTTTACACGCATCCCCTTACCTTTGTCTTCACGACGCCGCTCGTCCTTTACGGCGCTCGCTTCGCCCTGGGTTTTGCCGAGTCATTCTGGCAATCAGAACCAGGGGCCAATCGCATCACTGAACAGGCGTGGGTTAGTCCCAAGCCCCGCCACCTGTCGGCCTTTGCCGACCAACTCGCGCACTACTTGCAGGCGCACCAGACGCACAGATACCTGTGCTGGCTACACCTTACATCTACGCGTTTTTTCGGCCAACACTGACCAAAATGGTCGCCAGACTATCGTCGCTGCGTACCCGCGTCTCCGTTGAGGGCGACTCGAATCACACTGCAGCCCGGCTGTATTACCACCCGCCCAGCAGAAAAGGCACCGTGATTGTGTTTCGGGTCTTGAACGGGTGCCAAATCAACAGCCAGGATTCGAACATGGGATCGGCAGGATATGAGCTCTGCTCCTAATAGTACAACGAGACTTAGCGGTACTACGAGACTTTAAGGTTACACTGCTCGGCGACACCATTTTCTGGGAGATCGCCGTGAAAAAACAAACGCCCCGCGCACCGCATCGGACGACCACCGTGCCGCCGAGTGGGCGCGCTGCCAAAGCGCGGATGACGGAAGCCGATGTTGAGCGCTGCGCCGA
>JBBRZY010000404.1:0-5104 GCA_038252885.1 Anaerolineales bacterium
GGGTGGCTGACGTCGAGATAGATCAGCAGGTCGGCGTGGCCGATTTGCTGCCACATGCGCGGCGCAAAGGAGTGCTCCTGCGCAATGGGTTTGGCGGCGAAGCCTTGGGCTTGCAGGGCGCGCGCCAGGGTGCTCTTACCCGCGCAGCACGGCCCCACGATGCCGACAATGGGGCGGGCTGGCGGGCCAGCGTGGGGGACGGGGTCGGGCGAGTCAGGCGGCATGGGCGGGTCTCCAGTCTAAGCGGGCTGGCTAACGGTTCAGGCGGTTCACTTTGTGCAGCGTGCCGGCGTCGGCGAAGACTGTGATCTCATCACCGGCGGTCAAAACGACTTCGTCGGCCGGGTGCAGCTCGGCCTTTGGGCCGTGACGCAGCAGGACGATGCTCAGGTCGTAAAGCTGTTCGATCTCGCCCACGGTGCGATCCACCAGCAGCGAAGTGGGCGTGAGGGTGAAGTGGCTCATGCTCAGGATGCGGCCGTGCACATTGACCGGCGCGCCCACATCCAGGTCGGCGGCGGCGGCGGCGAAGGCCGGGGCCGCGAGCGCGGAGGCGCTGTAGGCGGCGGTGATGCCAAAGGCCTGGCGCACCTCGCGCGCAAAGTCGTCGTCGAACAGGCGGACGATGGTGCGGATGTTGGGGTTGACGGCGCGGGCATGGATCGCGATTTGCAGATTGAGCGTGTCGTCGCTCGTGACGATGACGACCGTGTGCGCCCGCTCGACGCCGGCCTGGCGCAGCACCTCGTATTTGTTGGCGTCGCCGCGAATGACGGGCACATCCCACGACTGCACTTGCGTCAGCAGGTCGGCTTCAGGGTCGAGCTCGATGGTGACGAACTCCTCGCCCAACTGGTGCAGCGCTCGCGCGGTGCGGAAGCCCAGGTGGCCCAGCCCGACGATGACGATGTGGTTGGTGTAGGTTTGCGCGACAGCCACTTGCCAGACCTCCCGACGCGCCCGCCGATTGAACAGCAGCACGCCAAAATCCGCGACGCCCTGGCTGAGGATCGCCAGCCCGAGCAGCGGCATGAAGAAATAGAACAACTGCAAATACCAGGTGGCGGGCAGGTTTTCGCCCGCCTGGAGGAACATCATCAGCAGCACCAGGTACCAGCCCTCTTGCACGGTGGCGGGGTGCTGCACCTGGGCCACGCCGCCCAGCGCCCAGTAAAGCGTGCCGCCGCCGATGAGGGTGATGGCAAAGGCCACCAGCGAGCCGCCGAACTGGCGCAGCAGCACGCGCGTGTCGCGCAGCCACAGGCGCAGGGTGCGCAGCCAGGTGGGCACTTGGACACGGGCGCGGCGGGTCAAAGCGGCATCCGCAGCACCAGTCGGCGGGCGGGGTGGGTGTCATCGGGGCCGGGCAGCACGGCCACCACCAGAATGCTAATGTCGTCGGCCGGGCGTTGCTCGTCGGCGGCCATGGCCAGGGCCAAAAGCTCGTCGGCCCAGCTTTGGGCGCTGGCCAGGCCGCGCTGGTAGAGCCGGTCGATCTCGGCGCGCACATCCAGCGGGCGGCCGCGGCGGTGGCCGGCGGTGGGCAGGCCATCCGTAAAGACCACCAGGGCCATGTTGGGTGAGAGCGGCAGTTCTTTGATGAGCGGCTTGGTGTGGCGATAAATGCCCACCGGCAGGCTGGTCGCGTCCCAGGCGGTGACGCCCTCGGGCGTGAGGGCATAGCTGGGGTTGGGGTTGTTGCGTGAGATGACCACGGTCTTAGAGAGCATGTCGAACGAGACGATGTTGAGGGTGGCCTGCACTTTGCCGCCGTGCAGCGCAAACAGGTAGTCGTGCGCGGCGCGCGCGGTAGCGCCGTCACGCACGCCTTCGGAGATCAGGCTAATGGCTTTGCGGGCCACCAGGTTCGAGACGGCCTTGGCCCCTTTGCCCGAGTGTTGCCCATCCACCAGCACCAGCGACAGGCCGCCGGTGGGGCGTTCGATCATTTCGAGGGTGTCGCCCGACTCGCGGCTGGCCCATTTGGTGACTTTGGAGACGGCGATCTGAAGTTCCATGCCTTACCTGGGTGCCTTCTCAGCGATAAAGACGGTGACGGTGCTGCGGGCCTGTTTGACCACCTTCAGCCGCGCCCGAAAGCCGGCGGCCGCGTAGCGCTCGACCAGCGGCACGTACCAGGCGGTGGACGACTCGCCGGTGACGCGAAAGAGCCAGGCCGCCCAGCGGTCGCCCAGCGCGCCGCCGGTGATTTGGGCGGCCGGCACGCACACGAACACGCCGCCGGGCGTGAGCAGCCGGTAAAACTCGGCGATGGCCGTTGGGTCGGCCACGAAATCTGTTGGGAAGGTCGAGACTATACTTTGAAAACTGTGGGTGGCAAACGGCAGCGCCTGCACCCGCCCGCGCACCAGCGGCAGCGGCAATGTCGGCCCGCCCAGCGTCCGCCGCAGCTTGGCGCGCGCCAGCCGGCCCATCGCCCGCGACGCATCCATGCCCACCGGCTTGAACCCCAAGCTTACCAGATCGAGCAGCAGGTTGCCCGTGCCGTGGGCCACCTCCAGCACATGCCGGCCGCGCAAGTAGGGCAGGGCGGCGCGCTGCCAACTGCGCCACTGGCCCATCGAGACGGCCCAGCTCACCAGATCGTAGGTGAAGGCGAGTTGATTGTAGAGCAGGCCGAAGGCGAAGCGCAGCAGTGCGCGCAGCACTCGGCCGCCCAACGGGCCAGCGCCGACACTCTCTTGGCCGCTTATCGGAGGAACGCCCAAGCGACCACGACCGCCAGCCCGCAGGTGAGGAGGGCCAGCGCTGCCACAGCGATCAGCACCAGCCGCAGGCGGTTGTCGCCGCCCTCGGGGCTAATGGCGCTGGGGTTGCTCGCGCCGCTGTACAGGCTCGGCGCGGCCACTGGCATGAGCGGAGCCGACGCTGCAAAGGCGGGCGCGGCGGCGGCGTCAGCCGCGGACAGGGCGGGCGGCGCGCCGGGCAGGGCTGGCGTCGCGCCCATCTGTGCCAACATTGGTTCGAGCGCGTCGGGGATACCATTGCGGTTGGCATCGTATTGGGCCTGGTAGGCTTCGAGCTTCGCGCGCGCCTCGGGCGGCAATTGGTCTTGGTTCTGGTAGGTCTGCCCGTTGACCTGGACGACAACATTCGACAGCCCCTGGGCCAGCGCCCGCGCGCCGTCAGTTGCCAGCAAACCCTGGAGCAGGTCAGGCAGGTCCTCGATGCGGCCACTGGTCAGCGCCGCTTGCCACTGTTCGTACCTGCGGCGCACGTCGGCCGGCATTTCGTCCAGGCTGCTGTAGGTCGTGCCGTTGAAGTTGATAACGTGGGGCATACCGCCTCCTAAACATCGCACACCAGTGGAATTATAGCCGCGGCGGTTAAAACCGCGGCAACGCAATACGAAGCCCGTACCCCTTTGGGGCATCACCCAAACAAAGAGCGTTTGGGTAGGTGTGACCTGCGCGGGCTGGGAAGGTCTAGGCAGGCAAAGGTGACTGTTCAATCCAATTGTCGGCGGCGATGCACGCAGTGCGGTATGATTTCTCGGACGGTTACAGATACAACAACTTAGAAGGGAAGCACATGGACCGCATTCTCGTGACGGGCGGGGCGGGTGTCTTTGGCCGGCACTTGGTCACACGCCTACAGGCGGCCGGGTATCCGGTGCGCATCATGAGCCGGGGGCCGCGCCCGGCCAACACGCCAGCGGCGGTGGACTGGGTGACGGCCGATCTGCGGCGCGCAGACGGGCTAGCTGAAGCGGTAGCCGGCGCGCCGATCATTGTGCACGCGGCCAGCAGCCCGGCGCGCGACACGCGGGCGGTGGATGTGGACGGCACCGAGCGGTTGGCGGCGGCGGCCAAAGCCGCGGGCTGCGCGCACTTTGTTTACATGTCTATCGTCGGCATCGAGCGCGTGCCCGACAAATACTATCAGGCCAAGCTGGCCGCGGAGGGCGTGGTGCAAGCCAGTGGGCTGCCGTGGTCTATTCTGCGCGCCACGCAATTTCATAATCTGGTGCACGGCCTGCTGCAGCGCTGGATGGACTGGCCGCTGCTAATGCTGCCGACTGACTGGCAGATTCAGCCGGTGCATCCGGGCGAAGTGGCGCAATATTTGGTGGATCACCTGGCAACCGGCATCCACGGCCGTTTGCGCGACTTTGGCGGGCCGGAGGTGCTGACGCTGGGGCAATTGATCGCGCAGTGGGCGGCGGTGCGGGGGCGCGGGCCGCGCGTGTGGCGGCTGCCGCTGCCCGGCGCGTACTCGGCGGCGATCTGCGCCGGGTGGCTGACTGCGCCCGAGCGAGCACGCGGCAAGGTCACATGGGGCCAGTGGCTACGGATAGGCAAGGAGCGCAAAGATGCCGCGACATGAGAGGGCGATTCGCTGGGTGCTGGTGGCGTTGGGTGTGGTGAATGTGGTGACGGGGCTGGCGTTGCTGCTGCTGCCCAATCAGTTCTTTGCCACGGTCGCGCCGTATGCGCCCTACAACCGGCACTTCTTGGGTGACGCCGGGGCGTTTGTGCTGGCGCTGGGCGCGGGCCTGTTGTGGGCGGCGCGCCAGCCAGGGCGTGAGCGCGGCATCGTGGCGGTGGCGGCGCTGGGCAGCGCGCTGCACGCCGCCAACCACCTGCTCGACGACGCGCTGGGGGCGAGCGCCTCGAGCGCGCGGCTGCTGACCAACACGATCCCGCTGACGGTGCAGGCGTTAACACTCGCGTGGTGTTGGTGGGCGGCGCGGCCGGGCGCTACAACGCGGCGGAAGTGATGACGGTGACGCCCCCAGGCGCTGGGCAACGCACGCAAAACTCAGCCGCCGCCGGGGATGAGGAGCGGCAGGAACAGCGTCGCCAGGCCGAGGAATAGGCCAAAGCCCACGCAGTCGGTGACGGTGGTGACGATGACGGCCGAGGCCAGCGCTGGGTCGAGCTTGAGCGCCCGCAGCGTCAGCGGCACCAGTGTGCCGGCCAGCCCGGCGGCAATCAGGTTGCCCACCATCGCCAAGCCGATCACCAGGCCCAGGATGGGGATGCCGCGCCACAGCCACGCGCCCAGCCCGACCAAGATGCCGATTACCACGCCGTGCATGACTCCGATGACCGCCTCGCGCACGAGCGCCCGCCGGGCGTCA
>JBBRZY010000405.1:0-5094 GCA_038252885.1 Anaerolineales bacterium
CACACCGGCGGCAGGCCCGGCGGGGTGACCGACACCAAATCCATCGGTTTCTGGTCGTCCTCGATCCGGCCCGTCAGTGTCGCCAGCACGTCTTGGATCACATCGCCGATGGAGGTGGAGCGCATGGTGAGCTGCACCCGGCCGCTCTCGATGCGTGAGATGTCGAGCAGGTCGTTCACCAGCAGGCTCAGCCGGTCGGCGTTGCCCTTGATGACCTCGAGAAAGCGCGACTGGTCGGCTTGCAGCGGGCCGGCCGCGCCCATCAGCAGCAGGTCGGCGTAGCCTTTGATGGAGGTCATGGGCGTGCGCAGTTCGTGGCTGACGTTGGTGACGAACTCGCTCTTGAGCCGGTCCACTTCCACCTCGCGCGTGATGTCGCGGATGACGGACACCGAGCCGAGATACTCCTCGTTGGCGATCACCGGCGCAAGGTGGACTGAGATGACCTTTTGGTTGTCGAGCGTGATGCGCTGGGCCAAGAAGTCGCCGGGGGAGAAACTGCCGGGGTTACGGCCCCAGCGCTCGACCGCGTCGGTGCCGGTGCCGCCGGCGCTGCCATAGATGCCCACAAACTCTGACAGCGGCCGGCCGACGACCGCCTGGCGCTGCAAGCCCAGAATGCGCTCGCAAGCCACGTTGAACAGGATGACGCCGCCGTCGGCATCAGCCACCAGCACGCCGTCGGCGATGCCTTCGAGGATGGCGCGGCTCTTGGTGGCTTCGACCTGCTGGCCGCGCAGCATGCCACCCAGGCGCTCGGCCTGATCGCGGATCAGGCGATACAACTCGGCGTTGTTGATGGCCGCGCCCACCTGGTTGGCGGCGGCCGACACCAGCCGCAATTGCTCTTCGTCGAAGGCGTTGAGCTCAGGGCTGGTCAAGATCATCACACCCAGCGAGTCTTCGTTGGCCAGGAGCGGCACGACCAGGGCGCTGCGCTGCTGGCCGCCCAGGCCGGGCAGGGGCAGCCAACGCGGGTCGAGCAAGAGGTCGGGGATGACGGCGCCCACGCGGCTCTTGAGCGCCCAGCCCACCAGGCCTTCGGTGCGCTTGAACGGCGCGGGTTGGCCACCGGGCGGCAGGGGGGTGGCGCGGCCGAGTGCGGCGCGATAGATCAACTGCTCGGTCTCTAAGTCTACCAGGAAGATCGAGCCCCGGTCGGCCTTGATGGCCTCGGTGACGATTTGGAGGGCGCGCGTCAGCACGCGGTCGAGGTCGAGGCTGGAGGACAGTTCGGTGGTCACCTGGAGCAGGATTTCCACCCGCTCGCGCTCGCGCTGAAGCTCGGCCGTGCGCACGGCCACGCGGGCTTCCAGTTCGTCGGCGAAGCGGGCGTTGTCGACCGCACCAGCGATCTGGCCGGCGATGGTCTCGGCCAGTGAGACTTCCTCGGGGGTGAACACCCGGTCGGGCTGGTCGGTGTCGAGGCCGATGGTGCCGATCACTTCGCCGCGCGTCAGCAGCGGGGTGATGAGCAGACAGTGGGTGTTGCGCTCACGCAGCATGGCGTGAATCGGCTCAGTCAGCGGGTGCTCGAAGGCGCGCGGCAGCACCAGCGATTGGCCGGTCTCAATCACCTGCACCGATGACGGGTTGCCCTCCAGCGGGATGAGGATGCCGGCGGCGCTGGGGTCGTCGGGCGAGGCCGAGTAGTCGGCCACCACGGTAAGGTGCGTGCGCTCAGGATTGAGCAGGGCGATGCCGCTGTTGCGCGCGCCAAAGATCTGCACCATCTCGCGGGCGGTGGCGCGCAGCATGGTTTCTAGATCGAGCAGGGTGGTGACGGTGGTGGTCACGCGGTTGAGCGCTTCAAGTTCGTCGTTGCGCCGTAGTAACGAGGACTCGGCGCGGGTGCGCTCGGCCAAGGCCGCCTGGGTCTGCGCGAATAGGCGCGCGTTCTGCACGGCGGCGGCGGCCTGGTTGGCGAGAGTCTGCACTAACTCGACCTCGCCGCCAGTGAAACGGCGCAAGTCGGCGGTTTCTTCCAGTTGCAGCGCGGCCACGGCGCGCCCGCCGGTGACAAGCGGCACCACCAGCACTGAGCGAACGCCGCGCATTTGCAAGCTGGCGGGGCTGCCGGCCTCGGCCGCTACGAGCGAGTCGCGCGCCACGTCTTCTACGGCGAGCGGCATGAGCGTTTCGGTGACGCGCGCCAGCACCAGGCCGGCCGGGGCGAGGTTGGTTTGGCCGGCGGGATGCTGGGCGACGACACGCGGCGCGGTGTCGGGGTCGAGCGTGATGATTAGGCCGCGGGCCACGGCCAGCGCGCCGACGATTTCGCTGAGGATGCTGGCGTAAATCTCGTCCTCTTGCAGCGTGCCGCTCAGTTGGGCCGAGGCCCGGTTGAGCAGGGCCAGCCGCTGTGAGCGCTCGTCGAGCTGGCGGGTGCGCTGTTCGCTCTCCTCGAACAGGCGAGCGTTCTCGAGCGCCACGGCCACCTGGCTGGCGAAGGCCATGAGCACCTGCGCGGCCTGGGGCGGGTAGAAGCGGGCTTCGAGCTTGTCGAGCGCCAGCACGCCAAGGATGCGGCCCTTGCTGACGAGCGGCGCGCCCAGCCAGCTTTGCGTGGGCTGGAACTCGCCGGCCGCAAAGCGCGGGTCGTGCCGCACCTCCGGCACCAGGATCGGGGCCTGGGTGCGGTCCATCTCGGCAAACAGGGCGCTGTCGCTGATCTCCACGCGCAGATCGAGGCGCTCGGCGTCGTTCTCAAAGCCTTGCGCCGCCACGATGCGGAGTCGGTCGCCATCGCGCAGCCAGACGGTGACGCTGTCGTACTCGACCACACGGCGCAGGGCGCGCGGGGCGAGCACGGCCTGCACGACGTCGTTGATGCTCAAGGCAGCGGTGATGCTTTGGGCCACCTGGGCCAGCGCCGCCAATTGCTCGGCGCGTTGTTCAATGTCGGCCTCCAGCCGGGCGCTCTCGAGCAGCGCGCCAAGCTGGTTCGCCAGGATGGTGTAGACGTCCAGGTCTTCGGGCTCAAACGGGCTGGGGGCGTTAGCGGCGTGGTGCGCGCCGACGAAGATTGCGCCGGCCGCCTGGCCCTGGCTGATAATCGGCACGCTGACGAACGACGTGACCTCCAGCGCCATGACGAACGGGTTGAGGGCCCAGTCAGTGTCGGCGCTGTTTAGCAGCATGAGCGGGCCGTCGCCGCTGAGGGCCTGGCGCAGTGGGTTTGGCCCGTTAAGCAGCGCGTAAACCTCAATGTGCGGCCGAATGTTGCCGGCCCGCCCAGCGATTTCGAGCGGCAGCGCGGCGGCGGTGGCGCGCGACCCTTCCATCAGGCTGCGGCGCAGGGCGATGACGGCCACATCGGGGCCGCGCATTTCGGCCAGCAGCGTCTCGGCCACGGTCTGCCACAGGTGGCCGCGATGGGCGGGGGCGCTGGCCGCCTCGACCACGTGGTGCAGGGCCAACAATTGGCCGGCGCGGCGGTCGGCGGCAGTGTACAGGCGGGCGTTCTCAATCGCCTGGGCGGCCTGGTTGGCGAAAATTTCAATGATCTCGACTGTGTTGCGGTCGGGACGCTTGCCGTCGCGCGGGTTATCCACGGTCAGCAGGCCGATGGGCTCTTGGCGTGAGCCGTAGAGCGGTACGAGGTGCATGTCGTCGGGGTGCCACGACTGCGGGCCAGCGTGCTCATGGCCGGTCTGGCGCACCAAGACGGCATCGAGCGCGCCAGTGAGGGCGGCGGCCTGCTCGTGTGGCAAGAAGAAAGACTGGCTGATCTGGAATTCAGGGCGCAGCAGGCGGGCCACGTCATCCCACGGCACCTGCACCTGGCTAATGGTCTCGAACGTCGCCAGCGGCAGACCGGCCACGGCCGTGCGCAGCAGGCGGCGCGACTTGCTCTCTAGCCGGCTGATGAGCACCACGTTGAAGCCGACTGCTTCCTGCAAGCCGAAGGCAATGGCTTCCAGGTTGGCGGCCAGCGGCAGGTCGGAGCGCACACTGCGCGAAACCTCGAAGAGTTGGCTCAACTGGTCGGCGCGACGGCGGAGCAGGTCGGCCCGGTGCAGTTGCTCGGTGTAGCGGCGGCTGTTCTCCACCGCGATGGCGGTCTGCCCGGCCAACGCCAGGGCCGCCTCTTCGGCGGCCTCGTCGAATCTTTCTGGCGCGTGGCGGTGAAGGTGCATCAGCCCGACTACCAATTCCTGGGCCAGGATTGGCACAACCATCGCCGCCTGCACCCCGGCGTGCGCGGCCAACGGCGAGCCCGGCGGCAACGCGGCGACGCGCCGCTTGGGGGCCTGGCCCAGCGCCACCTCGGCCTCGAGCGGCGTGAGCGTTTGGCCCAGCGCCTCGTCGCCCAGGCGCCGGACGACAGTGCCGGGCGCGGCCTCGGTGTCGAACAGCACCAGCGTGCCGCAGTCGGCGCGCGTGGCGTGGATGACCTCGTCGTGCACCAGGCGCAGTATGCGGTCGAGCTCAAGCGTTTGGTTGAGCTCGCGGCTGACGCGCGTGAGTGAGGTCAACTGGTCTACGCGGCTTTGCAAGTTGTGATCGGTGGCGGCGTACAGGCGGGCGCGGTCAATGGCCGAGGCCAACTGCGCGGCAATGGTCGTGAGCAGCCGCAGGTCTACGCGGTTGAAGGCGTGCTCGCGCCGGGCCACCACGATCATCTCGCCGATGCTGCGGTCGCTGACGATCAGCGGCACATCGAGCGCGCTGTTGACCTGGAAGTGATCGACCAACTGGCGATAGTAACCGACAATGCGACGGTCGTTCTGGGCGCGCCCGGTGATGAAGGGCCGGCGGGTGCGGGTGATGGAGGCGGCAAAGAGTGGGTCGTCGGTGCGCTGCCGGACGGCCAGGGCTTCGTCGGGCAGCCCGCCATAGACCGAAGCCGGGTGCGGCACCAACTCGCCGCGCGTCTCATCGACGAGGGCGATCATGCCGTACTCAAAGCCCAGCAAACTGGCGGCCAGGCGCATGGCCACCCGCAGCGCGGTGTCGAGGTCGGAGGTCGAAGCCGTGGCGGCGGCGATGGCGCGCAGCCCGTCGGCTTGCTCGGCGCGCACCTGAGCCTCGTGCACCAGCCGGGCATTGTCGAGCACGGCGGCGGCCTGCACCGCATACAGGCGCAGCAGG
>JBBRZY010000406.1:0-5093 GCA_038252885.1 Anaerolineales bacterium
AGCGCCAGCCACGCCCACCTCGGCCACGGCCGCCGCGCCCGCCGCACCGCAGGCGGCGTCAGTCCCGGCCGCCCCGCGCTCGCCGGCCGCGCCTCGCCCTCCAACGGCGCGTCCTCAAACGTCCAATCAAAGTCAGGTCGCGCCACAGATCGCTCGTATCATCGCATCAAGCTCTCTAATCCGCCCCCGAGCATTTGCCGCCGCGTGGACGTGGGAGGCCTCCCAAAGGTCTCGCCCCTGCCCGAGACAAGCGTAGACAACTCACAAAATATCCCCCGCCTCATTTGCGCTGCCCACCCCCTCCGCCCTTACTTTTTCTCGCGAAGCGTCTCTTTCTCTTCCTTTCACTTTCTTCGTCCCACCATCCCCCACACCAGCGCCACCTCCGGCGCCCCCAACCCCACCGCCGCCGCCGCATACACCCCTCCCCCAATCACCACCCCTCCCACCCCCAGAATCCACGCGCCAATCGGCCCGCTCCCCAGCGGCGCGCCGAAGTACAGCCACAGCGCCAGGCTCACCCCCATCAGCCCCGTCGCCACCGCCGTGCGCGCCAGCCCCGGCGCCATCCGCCGCAAGTCCAGCCCCCCCAGCCGCCGCCGCATCCCCACCATCAGCGCCACCATCTCCAGCGTCGTCGCCAGCGTGTTCGCCAGCGCCAGCCCGCCCAACGGCGGCAGCCCCAGGCCCGTAAACAGCGGCGTCAGCAGCAGGCTAAAGACAATGTTCAGCAGCATCGCCGCCGTGCCAATCACCACCGGCGTGCGCGTGTCGTGCACCGCGTAGTACGCGCGTGACACGATCTCCACCACCGAGTGGCTCGCCAGCCCCAGCGTGTACCACGCCAGCGCCGTCGCCACCAGCGCCGTGCTCGCGGCCGTGAAATCGCCGCGCTGAAACAGCATCGCGATAATCGGCGTGCGCAGCGCGAACAGTCCCACCGTGGCCGGCAGCGCCAGAAACAGAATCCCCCGCAGCGTCTCCGCCAGGCTGGCCCGCATCGCGTCCAGGTCGCCGCGCGCCGCCATGGCCGAGAAGGCCGGCAGCGCCGCAATTGCAATCGCCTGCGCAATGATCACCTGTGGCATAGTGAAGATTTGCCAGGCATACTTCAGCGACGACACCGCGCCCAGCAGCATAAACGTCGCCAGCAGGTTGGTCACCACCTGGTTGAGCTGCACCGCCCCCACCCCGATCAGGCGCGGCCCCATCAGCCGCCCCACCTGCCGCACCACCGGGTTGCCCAGCCCCAGCCCCGGCGTATAGCGCGCGCCCGCCAGCCGCGCCAGCCCCGGCAGTTGCACCGCCAAATGCAGCGCCGCTCCCAGCACATAACCCCAGGCCAGCCCGTCAATGCCCAGGCTCGGCACCAGCACCACCAGCCCCACGATCATGCCCACCCACAGCATCGTCGGGGCCAGCGCCGGCAGCAAAAAGTGCTGATGCGCATTCAGAATGCCCATCACCAGCCCGCTCAGCCCAAAGATCGTCGGCGCAATCAACTGAATCCGCAGCAGATGCACCGCCAGCGCCTGCGTCGGCGCATCGTACCCCGCCGCCAGCACCGTCCCCACCAGCCACGGCGCCAGCAGCGCCGCCAGCAAGCTCGCCACCACCAGCACCGCGCTCACCAGCGTCAGCACGCCACTCGCCAAACGCCACGCCCCCGGCCGGTCGTCGCGCGTCAACAGCCCGGTGAACGTCGGGATGAACGCCGACGCCAGCGCCCCGCCCGCCACCAGGTTGAACAGCACATCCGGCAACCCCAGCGCCACGTTGAAGGCATCCAGCTCTAGGCTCGTGCCGAAGGCGCGCGCCACCAGCACCTGGCGCAGCAGGCCGACCAGGTTGCTCAGCACGAAGGCGGCCATCACGGTGCCGGCTGCGCGCGCAATTTGCCGTTGGGCAGTGGTCATATGCGCTGGATTATAGCGGTGGCGGTGGAAACGGCCGGCAGCCGCTCGGTCAGCACTGATCGGCTCTTTCCGGGTTAACGGGCCAATGTCAGGAATCAGGCCAACTGTTTGGGTGCGGATTAGAGCCAATACGGCTTAGATAAGGCACCGCTTCCTTTCACGCTGTACTCAGCGCGGGATGGGGCCGGGGGTTAGGTCGTCCAGTCGGCCATCTCTCGCGCCGCTACTGCGTCTCCCCAAACATCAGGCCAACCGGCACCCTTCCCTTTTAGGGGAAGGGCCGGGGATGAGGGCGACCAACAGGCCTACCACCCGCTTGTCCTGCACTAACCACGACATCCGGCGCTGACTAAACTGTATTGGGGCTAAAGGGGGTCGAGCGTCACACAGCGGCCGGCGGTCGCCTTAATAGCGAGAGCCGGGGACGCCGACCCCGGCTCTCTCAAGGAGGAGAAGAAGAGTTTTTGTGCCCTTCTGCACATTAAGATAACACAGGTAGGAATTCGGTTCTAGCCGCCTGGCATACGCCCACCCTACGGAATCCCTACGCTCTAACCGATAGAAAACCGCTTATGTGGAACAAAATTGCTATATACTGTGCTGGCCGCATCCGCTTCGTAAGGAACATACCCATGGCCCTGCCGTCGACCGACTCGCTTGCCATCCACACCACCGCCCTCGGCCGCACCTACAAAATTCGCGGCGCCAAAAAGGGCGACCCGACCGAGCGCGTGGCCCTCACCGGCGTCAATCTCGAAGTAGCCCAGGGTGAGTTCTTCGGCCTGCTTGGCCCCAACGGCGCCGGCAAGACCACCCTCATTAAGATCCTCACCACGCTGCTGGCCCCCAGCACCGGCGTGGCCCACGTGGCCGGCTACAACGTGCTCACTCAGGCCAAGGCCGTGCGCCCGCGCATCAACATGGTCAGCGGCGGCGAGTCATCCGGCTATGGCCTGCTCACCGTGCGCGAGAACCTGTGGATGTTCGGCCAGTTCTACGGCCTCGACAGCAAAGCCTCTTACAAGCGCATTGACGAGTTGCTCGCCATCACCGGCCTCAAAGACCGCGCCAACACCAAAAGCTCCGACCTCTCCACCGGCCTGCGCCAAAAAATGAACATCGTGCGCGGCTTCCTGACCGACCCGCAGGTGATCTTCCTCGACGAACCCACCCTCGGCCTCGACGTCAGCGCCAGCCGCGAGGTGCGCGCCTTTGTGCTGGCCTGGATGCAGGCCGACCCCCAGCGCACCACCTTGCTCACCACCCACTACATGGCCGAGGCCGACGAGCTCTGCGACCGCGTCGCCATCATCAACGCCGGCCGCGTGCTGGCCTGCGACACGCCCGCCAACCTCAAACGCGGCCTGCAGCGCGAAGCCATCTTCCATCTGGATGTCAGCCCGCTGCACAACGGCGCGGCCGGCGCGCTTCAGAGCCTGCCGGGCGTGCGCCAGGCCGTGCACACCGCCGCCGACGGCCACTCGGCGCTGGAGCTGATCCTCGAGGCCGACGACGCGCTCGGCGGCGTGATCGCCGCGCTGACCGCGCACGACGCCCACCTGCTCAACTTACAGAAGCGCGAGCCGACGCTCGAAGACGTGTTCGTCAGCCTGGTCGGCCTGAGCATGGCCGACGCCGAGAAGGTGAAGGCTTAGTCATGGCCAGCGCCCCCCTCACCCCGCCCAACCCACTCACACCCCTCCACCGACCGCCCGACACCGGCGCGCGCCTGTTCCTGCGCACCGTCCTCGCCCGCGCCTACCCGCGCATCATCGGCCAGCAGCGCGAGAAGGCCTGGATTTTCTTCGAGACCTTCCTGCCCTTCCTGGCCATGGTTGGCTACGTCTTCGTCTACCGCGCCATGCGCGCGCCGGAAGACTACATCGGCTTCGTCGTCATGGGCGGCGCCATGACCGCCTTTTGGATGAACGTCATGTGGAGCATGTCGGCCCAGCTCTATTGGGAGAAGGAGACCGGCAACCTCGCCCTCTATATCATGTCGCCCAACTCGCTGACCGCCGTGCTGCTGGGCATGGCGCTGGGCGGGCTGTTCGCCACCACGCTGCGGGCGCTGATGATCTTGGTGCTGGGCACGCTGCTGTTCCAGATCCCGTTTGCGGTGTCCAGCTTCGTGCAGCTCTTCGCCGTCTTCGGGCTGACGATGGTGGCGCTCTACGGCCTGGGCATGCTGCTGGCCTCGGTCTTTCTGCTCTATGGCCGCGAGGCCTGGCAGATGGTCACCACCCTCCAAGAGCCGATCTACTTTGCCAGCGGCTTCTACTTCCCGGTGCGCAGCTTCGGCTTCGCGCTCTCGCTGGCCGTCTCGCTGCTGCCGCTCACGCTCGGCCTCGACGCCATGCGCCAACTCGTCTTCAAGAGCGGCCCCACCCTCGGCTTCCTGCCCGTCGGCACCGAAATCTGGCTCCTCACCGGCCTCTGCGTCCTCTTCCTAGCCGCCGCCAAAATCTGGCTCGACAAGATGGAGCAGAAAGCAGTCGCAGAAGGCACACTCACCGACCGCCGCCGCTAAAAGGCTGGGGACTCGGGGGATGCTTCGCTAGGGACTCGGGGGGAGGTAAAGTCTATGACGACCTATCAATATCGAGGGCGCGCAACAAAGACTTTTCAGAAGCTGCCGGGGTATCGCAATCTGGCGGCCTGGCAAGCGGCCAGTGATTTATCCGCCCTGGTCACGCAATTTACCGCCCGGCTGGGTCCGCCGCACTGGCGCTTATCCAACCAAATGCGCGGGGCCACCATCAGCGTCAGCGGCAATATTGCCGAAGGCTACTGCTCCGGCACGCTGCCCAACTACATTCGTTACTGCAACCATGCCCGGGGTTCGTTAGGCGAGTTCGGCAGTTATCTACAAGACTGTGAGCGCGAAGCCTTGCTGACCGGTCCCGAACTTGAGCGCATGCTTAAACACTATGGGGATGCCACGTACTTTCTCGACCGGCTGGTGCAAGCCCTGGTCGCGAAAGCGCAAGCCGGCCCAACCGACCAACCGTACTCTGTAAAAGAGACGGCTGCTGATTACGACCTAACCCTTTTGGGCGACTTTACCGCTGACGACCCGACCGTACAACTCTCTGACCTACCGGACCCTGGGCCACTAGCCGCCCCTGAGTCCCCTGAGTCCCCCGAGTCCCCTGAGTCCCCAGTCTATTGAGGCCC
>JBBRZY010000407.1:0-5086 GCA_038252885.1 Anaerolineales bacterium
GCGCAAGACGTCCGCGCCGAGGCGGGCCTGGGCCGCCTTGAACGGCTTTTGGTCCACCGGGCGGGTGGTCAGGCGCAGGTAGGTCGAGAGGCCATGCTTCCGGTCGAAGCAGCGGCCAATGGCGTCCAGCAGAATCCACTCAAGCTCTTGGCCATAGGCCGGCTCGTACATTTGCAGCAGCGGCAGCTCGACGCCGATGGAAGGCGTGATGGTGGACTGGTGCGCGCCACCCTCGCGCGAGAGCGTGACGCCCGAGGGCGTACCGGCGAAGATGAACTTGGAGCCGGAGTACAGGCTGTAGATCAGCGCGTCGAGGCCGCGACAAATGAAGGGATCATAGACCGTGCCGATGGGCACGAGCGTCTGGCCGCACAACTCGGCCGAGAGGCCCAACATGCCCAGCAGCGTGAACAGGTTCATCTCAGAGATGCCCAGCTCGATGTGCTGGCCGGTGGGGCGCTGGCTCCAGCGCATCAGGCGCTGGGTCTCGGTTTCGTAGTCAATCGCCTCGTGCGGCGCATACACGCCGGTCTTGTTGATCCAGCCGGCCAGGCTGGTCGAGATGGAGACATCCGGCGAGGTGGTGACGATGTACTCGCGCAGCGCGGCGTCGTCGGCCAGGCGCGTGAGAATGCGGCCGAACATATCCTGCGTGCTGGTGGTGTCGGAGAAGGCCCCGACCACGCTGACCGGGATGACGGGCGTGGGCAACGCGGCCGGCTGATCGTCCGGCTCGCGCAGACGCTCGGCGGCGGCGGCGCACACCTGGCCGGCGGGCGAGTTGGGCGCAAAGCTGGCCCACTCGTCGTCGGCCGGCACGCCCAGTTCATCGCGCAGCGCCTCGGTCTGCTCGGTGTTGAGCAGCATCGAGTGGTTGAGCGGGTGGCCGGCGAAGGGCAGGTGCCAGCCCTTGATGGTGTAGGCGAACAGCACCGTCGGCCGGTCGGGCTTCTGGTCGAATTCGTTGAGCGCGCCCAGCAGCTCTTCCATGTCGTGGCCGCCCAGGTCGGCAATCACGCCCGGCAGGTCGGCGTCGGACACGTCTTTGAGCGCGCGGGCGATGCTGGCGGCGTCTTTCTTCTTCTCAACATCGCACAACTGCGCGCGCAGCTCGGCCCCGGGCAGGCGGATGATGGCCTGATACTGCTCGTTGGCCATATCGTCAATGCGCTGGCGCAGGGCTTCGCCGCCGGGGCGGGCGAAGGCGGCTTGCAGGCGGCGGCCGTACTTGACCTCCAGCACGCGCCAGCCGATCTCAGAGAAGAGCTTGCGCAGGCGGCTGACGCGGATGCCGGGCACCACGCGGTCGAGGCTCTGGCGGTTAAGGTCCACGATCCACAGCACGTTGCTCAGGCCAGAGAGCGACTCATCCATGAGCGCTTCCCAGACGTTGCCCTCATCCAACTCGGCGTCGCCCACGATCGCCACAAAGCGCCGGGGCTGCGCGGCGCCGCCGCCGCGTGAGAGCAGGTAGTCGTTGGCCAGAGCGGCGAAGGCCGGGGCGACCGCGCCAAAGCCGACCGAGCCGGTGGAGAAGTCGACCGGGTCAATATCCTTGGTGCGGCTGGGGTAGGCTTGCAGACCGTGGAACTCGCGCAACTGCGTGAGGGCCGACTGCGGCAGCCGCCCGAGCAGGTATTGAATGGCGTGAAAGGCGGGCGAGGCGTGCGGCTTCATGGAGATGCGGTCGCCGGCCTTGAGGAAGCCGAAATACAGCGCGGTGAGGATCGAGACGACCGAGGCCGACGAGGCCTGGTGGCCGCCGACCTTGACGCCGTCTGGGTTAGGGCGCACATGGTTGGCGTGATGGACGATCAGGGTCGACAGCCACAGAATGCGGCGCTCGATTTCGGCGAGGACGGGCAACTCGGGCGACATAGGCGTGGGGTTGGTTTCCATAGATTGAGAAGACGGCTTCGACGCCTGATTATAACCCGTCTGGGGGAGGCGGAGCCAGAGCCGAGCAAGGCGCGCGGCCCGGCGAGGGGGACGGGGACGCGGGGGACTTCACTTCGCTTGGGGACTCAGGGGAGGCGGCGCGAGGGACGCACGGGATTAGATTGAGCTGGAAAAAAGACGGCCCGCCGGGGCAAAGAACGCACCGGCGGGCCGCAGGGCCAGCAACTGGCGGAGGCGGGCTTAGGCTTCGTCGAAGGGGATAACGGTCATGCCGCCGCCGAAGGGCGCATCGGGGCGGGTGAAGTCACCGGCGATGGCGCGGCGGCGCGGGGTGGTGCGGGCCAGCCAGGCCGGATCGTTTTGCATACTGTCGGCCAGGCGCACCCACGGCGGGCTATAGATGAAGTGCATGTTATAGCGGTCGTAGGGTAATAAGCTGGGCATGGGCGTATGCCAGACGCCGTTGTGGAACAGCAGCACCGAGCCGCGCTTGACGCGCAGGATGTGCTGAATGGGGCTGGCATAGACCTGCTTGCGGGCGGCCTTGGGCAGCGGCACGGGGCTGCGGTGGCTGCCGGGGATCATGATCATGTTGCCAGTGTTGAGTTCCGACTGATCGGTCAGGGCGAAGCTGGCGCGCAATTGCAGCAGCGGCAGCGGGTACGAGACGTCTTTGTAGTCGTAGGCGCTGGAGCCGTCTTGATGCCAGGAGCTGTGCTCGCTGTTGGCGGGCATGACGGTGCACCAGGCGGCCGAGAGCACAAAGCGGTCGCCGTAAATGCCGCGCACCTTGGGCAGCACGGCCGGGTGATCAATCAGCCGCTCGATGGCGGCCTCGGTCTCGAAGCCGGCCCCAATTTGCTTGAACTTTTCGGCCGGCTGGTTGCCGTGTACGCGCTTGGCGGCTTCCAGGGTCTCATCGCACTCGGCGTCGCTGAGCACGTTGGGGATGAGCAGATAGCCCCAGCACTCGAACATGAATTTTTCCATCTCGGTCAGCGGGCCGGGTTGCGCCAGGGGCGTTAGCTCCAGGTGCTGCGGGTTCATGGCCGCCCCAGCCGCCTCGTCTGCGGCAGTTTTGACTGCATCCATCATAGTAGCGCCTCCTTAGTGGTGCTCGTTCCAGCTATTTTGCCGTCGATTAAGCGGCAGGGATATTGTAGCACTGGGGCGGGCGAGGGGCATTTTTTTTGGCCGCAGGGCTTTTGTCACGAATGAGCACGAAGGGGACGGATTCGGGAGGCGGGAGCGTACTGGGCGCGCGTGAGGGCGCGTGGCCCAGGCGCGGGCAATTCCAAGGGGAATGGGGAACACGAATTTTCACGAAGGTATGTGGAGACGGCCGAGGGGCGGTGCAACCGGGAGTAACGCTTCAACCCCAGGGTGAGCAGGAATACCCCTGGGGTTGAAGCGTTGGCCGAAGGCTAGGCCTAGTCTTCGAAGGGGATCTCCGGCAGCGGGCCGGCGAAGGGCGCTTCGGGGTTGGCATAGTCGCCGGCCAGCGCGCGGCGCACCGGCGTGGTGCGGGCCAGCCAGGCCGGGTCGGTGGCGTCGCGGTCGGCGCGGCGCAGCCACGGCGGGCTGTACACAAAGTGCATGTTATAGCGGTCGTAATCCAGCTTGCTGGCCATGGCCGCGTGCCAAACACCGTTGTGGAACATGAGCACCGAGCCGCGCTTGACGCGGACGATATGCTGGATGGGGCTGGCGTAGGTCTGTTTGTGGGCGGCTTTGGGCAGCGGCAGCGGGCTGCGATGGCTGCCAGGGATCATGAGCATATTGCCGGTATGCGTCTCAGACTGGTCGGTCAGCGCAAAGCTGACGCGCAATTGAATCAGCGGCTGCGGATACGACAAGGCGCCGAATTCATAGCTGCCGGAGCCGTCTTGATGCCAGGTGCCCTGCTGGCCGTAGGCGGGCTGCACTGTGCACCAGGTCGATTGCAGCACAAAGCGGTCGTTATACAAGGCGCGCAGCTTAGGCAGCACGGCCGGGTGGTCGATCAGCCGCTCGATGGCCGGCTCGGTCTCAAAGGCGCGCCCAATCGACCGAAACTTTTCGGCCGGCTTATTACCGTGAATGCGCTTGGCGGCCACCAGGGCCTCGTCGCACTCGGCCTCGCTGAGCACGTCCTCAATGAGGAAGTAGCCCCAGCACTCCCACATAAACCGTTCCATCTCCGTCAGCGGGCCGGGCTGCGCCAGGGGCATCAACTCTAGGTGCTGCGGGTTCATGGCCGCCCCCGCGAGGTCTTCTGGGCCGGACTTCACTGCTTCCATCATGGTCATAACTCCTTAGACGTCGAGAATAAAGCGGGCCGCCTCGCTCAGGCGGGCATAGGTGGCGGGGCGGATGTAGTCTTTTTGGATCAACTGCTGCTCCCAACTGCGGCGGCAGAAGTAAGAGTGCAGGCCGCGGCGGGGCTGGTCGGTCTGGTTGAGCGTGCCGCCGTGCCAGGTGTGCGCGTTGAAGATGACGACGGTGCCGGCCGGGGCGGTGATAATCGCCTGGTCGGGGTGCGGCTGGCTGGGGTCGGCCATCACGTCTTTGGGGGTCTTACCGCTGCGGTTCGAGCCGGGGACGACGCGCGTGGCCCCGTTGAGCGCGGTGAAGTCGTCGAGCAGCCAGATCGAGTTGCACACCCAATAGTCGCCGGGGGTGGTCGGGCTGCCCCAGTCTTGGTGCAGGCCCTGCAGGCCGGAGCCGGGCAGCGCCGAGCGATAGTTGAGCGACGACAACCGCAGGTCGCCGTTGAGCACGTGGTTGATGGCGCCCAGCACGCGCGGGTGCGTGAAGCAGACTTCGAAGATCGGGTCTTTGTTGATCAGGTCGCTCAGGCGGATGGCGCCGGCCTCTTGGTGGATTTCCTTGCCGGCGTCGTCGCCCTCTTCTTCGACCAGTTCGTCTAGCCGCTGACGCATGGCCGTGAGCTGCTCGGCCGACAAGATACGGCCGAGGGGCAAATAGCCGTCGCGGTCCAGTTGGTCTTTCTCGGTCTGGCTCAAGAGCTGATCGGTCACGCCGAGGGCGGTCAGGGCCTCTTGCACGTTCATAACCTGTACTCCTGTGGTTTGGTCAAAACAAGGCCGCTTGACGGCTGGCGCAAGCGGCAGCCCGCATTATAGGCCGGTGGCGCGGGGCGGCAAGCGGGGATGGTTGTGAGGGAGCACTTCAGTCTGGGGGCCAA